>DATJZY010000191.1 GCA_035577985.1 Candidatus Eisenbacteria bacterium | reverse complement strand
GCCTTCCGCGCTCGTGCCGTTGTCGCCGTTGATGTAGATGATGAGCGTGTTGTCGAGCTTGCCCATGTCCTCGACGGCCTGGATCACGCGGCCGATCTCGTGGTCGGTGTAGGCGACGTACGCGGCGAAGACGTCCACCTGGCGGAGGAACATCTTCTTCTCGTCGGCCGTGAGCTGATCCCACTCCTTCAGCAGGTCCTTCGGCCACGGCGTGAGCTTGGCGTTCTGCGGGATGACGCCGAGCTTCTTCTGGTTCTCGAAGATCCGCTCGCGGAGCTTGTTCCACCCCTCATCGAAGAGGTGCATGTCGCTGATCTTCTTGATCCACTCCGGGGTCGGATGGTGCGGGGCATGCGTGCCGCCCGGCACGTAGTAGACGAAGAACGGCTGGTCGGGCGTCAGCGTGTTGATCTGGTTCATGTACCCGATCGCCTCGTCGGCCATCGCCGTGATGAGGTTGAAGTTGGGGTTGCCCTGGAACGGGTAGATGTACGTCGTGTTGCGGGCGAGGTTGTCCGGCTGCCACTGGTTCGTGTCGCCGCCCATGAAGCCGTAGAAGTACTCGAAGCCCATGCCGGTCGGCCATTGATCGAACGGGCCGATCGAGCTGGCCTGGAACGACGGCGTGTTGTGGTTCTTGCCGAACCACGAGGTGCGGTAGCCGTTGTCCTTCAGGATCTCGCCGATCGTGGCGTTGTCCTTGGTGATGATGCTGTCGTACCCCGGATAGCCGGTCGCCTGCTCGGCGATGACGCCGTAGCCGACCGAGTGGTGGTTGCGGCCCGTGATCAGGGCGGCGCGCGTCGGCGAGCACAGCGCGGTCGAGTGAAAGTTGGTGTAGCGGAGGCCGTTCGCGGCGATGCGGTCGAGCGCGGGCGTCGGAATGACGCCGCCGAAGGTGCTGGGGACGCCATAGCCGGAATCGTCGGTCATGATCAGCAGCACGTTGGGCGCGCCCGTCGGCGGGACGATGCGTGCCGGCCAGTAGGGGGTCGACCCCTTCGTCGTGCGCTCGATCTTGCCACCGAACTTCTGCGGCGGCGGCGGAAGCTGGGTGCCATCGATCGTCATCGTCGCGCTCGGCGACCCGGGCGTGCCGTTGATCCCCTGCGCACCGGCCGACGTCACGAGCAGCAGCGCGAGGCTGATCGCAGATCCAGGGGTCTTCATCGTTTTCCTCCGAGGGGCAATCCCGGCGCCCACAATGCGTCGAGCGCGCGCGGCAAGTCTTGCCATCGTGCGCCACGAGGCCCTTCGGCTCAGAACGTGAAGCCGACGCCGGCGGTCGGGCCGCGGAGCTGCAGGTTGGAGTTGTCCGCGCTCGACCCGCGGTCGAACGCCACGACGCGGTAACCCGCGGTAGCGTACGGATGAAGCGAGAAAGGTGTCCACGGTACCCAGACCTTCACCATGCCATCGAGGCCCCAGATGAGGTTCGAGCTGACACCGAAGCCGCCGATGTCACCGCGGAAGTCGAGCGAGACCGCGTCGAAGAGCGGCGCGGTCCACTGCACGCCGATCATCGGGTCCGCCCAGTCGAACACGTCTTTCACCTCGCCGGCCCTCTGGACGCCGTGCACCACGCCGACGCCCAGGTTCAGCTTGTTGCCGAAGTGCATGTAGCGCATGCCGGCGTACACGCCGAGTGTGACCCGTCGCTCCCGGTTGGGGAGCGTCCACTCGCCGAGACGATAGCCGAAGCCGACGTCCGTGGTGGCGAACTTGACCTTGTCCTTCGCCTGGACGGTCAGCGTGCAGAGCTGGGTGGGGATCGTCTCGCGGACGGTCTCCTCCAGGTAGCCGCCGTCCGAATCGACGAAGACGCTCCATTGATCGTATCTGAGCGCGAAGTATCCCGCCAGGGCGAACGCGTTCCCGTGGATCAAGAGGTGAAACACGTCGCTCGGGGTCGTGGCGAGGTGGACGGTGTTCCCCTTGACCGTCATCGAGCCGAAGGTCCCGCTGATCCATGCGTACGGACGGGCCTCGAACTCCCACTTCTTCGGCGGCGGCGCTTCCGTCGCACCCGACTCGACCGTCTCTTCGGCGAGGGCCAGCGTGAGCGAGGCGAGGAGCACGGCGACGAGCGCCGCTGTCTGGAAGATTCTCATCCGATTCTACGACGGCGACGGGCAGGCATGGACGCACCGGATGTACTGGTTCCCGCACGCCGCGAAGCCCGGCCCCGAGGCTGCGATCGCGTCGTCGCGACAGGTGAAGGCATTCGCCTCCGCGGTGGTGATGCACTGCTGGAGCTCGGGGCTCCCGCTCGGGTTCGTCGCGACGCACGTGTCGACGGCCGCGGTCAGGGTCGAGGCGCAGGCGGCCAGCGCGGTGTTGAGCGCCGCCTGCGTCGGCTGGTTGCACGTGCTGCGCGCGTCGATACAGGTCTGGGTGCACGTGAGGTCCTTGTCGATGCACGCGCTCGCAGTCACCTGGTAGGCCTGCCGGCAATCCGCGACCGTGCTCCTGAACGCCGATCTCGCTTCCGACCGGCACTGGCCGACCCCGTCGGGTGGTTCCCCCGGAAGGCAGGCGTCGGTGCACGACTTGAACGCCTTGTCGCAGCCGATGAGCTGCCGTCGGTTGCCCCGGAACGCCTGGCGACGACACCGGAAGCCGTCGATCCGCGCGCGACCGACGCACACGATCCAGCGCCGCGAGGGGGGCCGGTAGGTGGCGTCGCACCGTGCCCGAGCCACGTCGAGCGTTACGTCGCATTGGGCGAGGTCCGTGCCGAGGCTGCTGCCGTCGCGGCACTCCTGGCGTGTTTCGCGGCACGCGTCGACGCACGTGTGCTCGCGCTCGATGCAGCCGTCGAGCGCCGTCGTGAAGGCACCCGAGGCGCTCGACGTGCAGTCTTTCGCTTCCGCGCGGGCGGACACGAGGCAGGTGTCCTGGCATTGCCGGGTGGGCGCGGCCTCGGCTGCGGACGCGACGAGGGCGACGGCGACCAGGACGAGAGTCCTCATGGCGTGTCCGCCATGACGCGTACCCGTTTCCGTGCCGGTGGTCTTGCCATCTCGCGCCAAAACCCCCCTCACTCGTGGCCGCGACGCTCGCGCACGGATTGCGCCAGCCGCAGTCCCACGAGCTGGGCCACCACGACGGCCAGATAGAACTGGCCGAACACGGTCTCCAGCCACATCAGTGAATAGACTGGTGCGCCCGCCGGCGCAATGTCGTTGAAGCCGATGCTCGTGAGCGTCGTGAAGCTGAGGTAGTTGAACAGCGTCTGGCGCATCGCCGTGGTCCCGAGCTGCGCCGCCACGCGCGTGCCGATCTCGAACGCAGTGGGCACGAACCAGTACGTGAGCGCGTAGGCGTGTCCCCAGCTGAGGGCGGCCAGGATGTATCCGCACACCGCGCCGAGGACGTCGTCGAGCCGGATCTGGCCCGATCGGAAGAGATCTTTCAGGATGACGACGACGGCGAAGCCGAGGAACACGATCGACATCGTGTGGAACGCGACCACCGCCGGCGTCGCGAGCCGGTCGGGGAGCGCGTAGAGGATGGCCCGACCGATGCCTGCAGGAACGAACAGCAGGAGCACACCGCGGCGTTCCCAGCCCGGGCTGAAGAGCAGGGAGAACACGAGGACGTAGATGCCGAAGACGGCGGCCGTGCCGAGCTCGACCGTTTCCGTCCCGATCGAAGCGAGCAGGGGTTGTGCGACGAGCGTGGCGACGAGCGCCACGAGCAGCACAAGGTGCTTGCGCTCGGTGGGGCGGGCCACGCCTAGCGTCGCTTCGTCGCCAGCGTCCGGATGGCCTCGGCGATGTCGCGGCTCATGGTCTCCACCGCGCGGCTGTGGGCCGCGGCGAGCGCGCCGTAGGTCTTCCCGTCGACCGCCTCGTGCGCGATCGTACGGCCCGAGAGCGTATCGGACGTCCCTCGCTTCTCGACGACCCACACCGCTTCGACCACGGCCGAGTCGCCCGGTGTCGACTCGAAGCGCTGGACGTCGATCGTGACCCGATAGGCGGGCACGAAGCTCACCATCGGACCGACGGCCACGCGCGGCGTGCCGAGCAGCGCTTGCAGGTCGCCGGCGACCACGCGAGCGATGTCGTCCTCCAGCGGCGCCGCCCAGCGGTCGTACTCCTCCACCTTCACCTGGTGGGGCGCCACCTGGACCACCAGCTCGGGCCGGTCGGCGTAGGCCGGAATGGAGATCGGACCGACGGCGACGGTATAGCCGGCGTCGCGCCCCGCGTCCGGCGTCGCCGTCGCGGCGAGCGTGTAGAAGCGCGAATGCGGCGAGCTGCAGCCCACCGTCACGGCGAGCATGGCGATCGAAAGCAACTGTCCGATACGTGTCATCACTTGTCCCCCGGCTTACCGCGGATCAGCGACTCGGGATGGCGCTCGAGATAGTCCGCGAGAATGCGGATCCCCCGCGCCGCGCGTGCGACCTCGTCGAGCGTGTCGGCGAGCTCCACGCGTAGCCCCGCGTCGGGCGCGATCATCTTGTCGGCGGTGTCGAGCGTGCGGCGCGCCGAATCGAGCGTGAGGTTCAGCTCGACCAGCGCCTTCGAGACCTCGTCGCCGATCTTGTCGAGCGGGATCTTGTCGAGCTTGTCGACGATCCGCACGACCGTCGCCTCGGTCGCCTCGAGCGCGCCGGGCGTGGTCGGGAAGCGCAGCGGCGTCTGCGACCAGTCGACGGTCACCGGCGCCGCGTCGGGGAAGAAGTCGATGGCGACGAACATGGCTCCGGTGAGGAGGCTCCCCGACCGGAGCTGGGCACGAAGCCCGCGCGCCAGGAACGCGTCGATCGTCTTGCGGCGGGCCTCGGGATTGACCGTTCCCTCGATGGCCTCCCCGCCGAACGTCTCCGGGTAGACGTGCACCGTCACCCAGACGGAGAAATCCGCCTTGGCTTGATCGAAGTGCGACCGGATGTCCGTGACCTCGCCGATCGGGATGCCCCGGAACTCGACGGGCGCGCCGCGCGTGAGCCCGCGCACGCTCTGGTTGAAGACGAGCACCCAGGTCTGCGGATCGCCGCGTGGCGGCTTGAAGGCCTGGGTGCGATCCGAAAAGAGGTTGAACACGGTGTCGGCCGCGGCCGGCTGGCTCGCGGCGTCCGCCTCGGGAGTCTCGAATGCGATGCCGCCGATGAGAATCGAGAGGAGCGACTGCGTCTGCACGCTGAGGCCGCTCGCCGACAGCGACACGTCGACGCCGCTCGCCTGCCAGAAGCGGGTGTCCGTCGTGACGAAGCGATCGTAGGGCGCGTTGACGAATACCTTGACGGTCAGCGAGTGGCCGTCGGGATCGAGCTTGTACGAGACGACCTTGCCGACCTGCAGCCGCCGGAAGTACAGCGGCGTTCCGGTCTCGAGCGAGCCCAGCTCGGGGGTCTTGAGGGCGAAGAAGCGGCCCTCGACGTTCTCGGTCACGATCGGCGGCACCGTGAGGGCGACGAAATCGCGCTTTCTGATGTCCGACTTCCCGATCTCCATGCCGATGTAAGCGCCGGAGATGAGCGTGCCGAGCCCCGAGATGTTGGCCCCCGAGATGCGCGGTCGGACGACCCAGAAGTGCGTGTCGTCGACGAGCATGTCCTCCGTCTTCGGGACCATGTCCACGGTGGCGACGACGCGCTGGTGATCGTCCGAGAGCCGGATGCCGGTGACCGAGCCGACCTCGACGCCGTTGTAGTGGACCTTGGTCTTGCCCGCCTCGAGACCCTCCGCCGTGTCGAAGACGATCGTGATCTTCGGCCCCTCGGCGAGGATCCTGGTGACGGCGACCCACGCGCCGGCGAGCGCCGCCACGATCGGCACGATCCAGACGAGCGAGATCCGCGTCTGCCGTTTCGTCACCGTCCGCGACTCGGGCGCGAGCCCGGACGGCCTGTCACCTTCAGGCATGCTGCACTCCTCTCGCACTTGCGGGATCCCAGATGAGGCGGGGATCGAACGATTCCACCGCGAGCATCGTCAGCACGACGACCGCGGCGAAGAAGAACAGACCGGACGCCGGCGCCACCGACATGAGCGGCTGGAGCTGCACCAGGGCCGCCGTGAACGTGTCGACGAAGACGTCGACCATGGACCAGCGGCCGATGAGCTCGATCATCCGGTAGAGGCGGATGCGCTGGGTGTTGTGCTCGATCGATCCGCGCTGCACGGTCACCAGCAGGTAGACGAGCGCGACGATCTTCGCGCTCGGGATCATGATGCTGGCGAAGAGGACGATCAGCGACAGCGGCCATCCCGTCGGCGACCAGAGCAGCACGACGCCCTGCAGGATCGTGTCCGAGTCGGCGCCGGCGGCCGTCGTGGTCGTGAGAACGGGAAGGAGATTCGCCGGCACGTAGCAGACGGCGGCAGCGATGACGAAGGCCCATGTGCGCTGCAGGCTCTCCCGCTTCCGGAAAGTCAGCTCGTCGCCGCAGCGTGGGCACCATCCCTCGACCGTGCCCGCCGCCGGACGCGAGACGAGGCCGCATCCCTCGCACCGTTGCAGCCCCTGCTGCATCGCCGTCAGCACGGCGCTCACGGCTGCGCCTCGCTCGACTCCCATTCGACCCGGGTCCACACCTCGCGCGGGTCGAAGGTCGCCTGCATCGCCGCCAGCAGCGGGACGAGCAGGGCGAGCGCATAGAGGGCGAGCCCGGGAACAATCGTCGCATAGTCCGCGATCTTGATGAGCGCCACGAGTACGCCGATCATCATCACCTCGATCATGCTCCACGTGATGGTGGTCGGATGATGGCGGAGCAGGGCGGCGACCCAGCGCGGCGGCCGCCTGTGCCGGACGGCGAGCACGATCGCGAGCATGAACCCGATCTGGAGCGCCGGCGCGACCACGGCAGTGAACAGGACGAGGGCGGCGACGACCTGCCGCCCGTCGTCCCAGAGCTGCTGGGCGCCGCCGAGCACGGTCGTGGACGCCTGGTGGCCGACCGCCGACAGACCGAGCATCGGCACGGCGTTGGCGACCACGTAGAGAATGGCCGCCGCCAGCGCGAGGGCGAGCGTGCGATCGAGCGAGTCGGCGCGGTGTCGCCATAGCTCCTCGTCGCAGCGCGGGCAGCGCGCCGATGCGCCGGGTCCGAGATCCGGAAGGCGCTGCAGCAGATCGCAGTGCGGACAGGCGATCAGCCGGGGATCGGCGAGCGGCTGATTGTACACCCGTGCTCGGTAACACGAGGGTGGCGGCCAAAACCAGCGTCGCCGCGCCCCACGTCGCGATCAGGCATGGCGCGAAATGGCAAGACGTCTACGGCGTCGCGCCGAGGGCGAGCACCGGCTCCACATCGATGGTCGTTTCCTGGATATGCTCCGCGACGCGATTCCGGCAAGCCCGCCGATAGGCCAGCGGCGCGACGCCGGTCCAGCGCCGGAACGCGCGCGTGAAGTGCGCGTGATCCGAGTAGCCGAGGTCGAGCGCGATATCGAGCACGCGGCAGTCGGTTCGTGCCAGCAGATCGGCCGCGCACCGCAAACGGTCCGTGCGCGCCAGCCCTTCGAAGCAGAGGCCGTGCTCGGCGAACTGCCGTTGCAGCGTGCGCACGCTCATGCACAGCGCGTTCGCCACCGTGCCGATGCGCAACTGTCCCGACGTCGGCATCAGGCTGGCGATCACCTGCTGGACCGAGCGGACGAAATCCTTCGCCGGTGCCGACGCGAACCAGTGATCGACCTCTGCCCGATCCGGCGTCGCGTCGGGAGCGGGACGAAGGCGCCGGGCGAGAAGCGCGCTGGGGAAGGTCAGGACCATCGCCTTCTGGTCGAAGCGGACGGGAACCCGCTCGAGCGGGCCATAGGCCAGGTGATCGCCCGAGCCCGGCGCCTGGAGCTGGATCTCGTCGGGCGTCCACGCCCGCCCGCCGGCCAGGCGCACCAGGGTGATGATCATGCCGAGCGTGTACTGGTCGGCCTGCCGATAGGCGCGATCGATGGGCTCGACCAGGTGGTGACAGAGCCGGACGCGATCCCCGTCCGGAACGAGCCACCAGCGCTCCCCCGAGTTGAATGCGGCATTGACGGCGAAGAGCCGCGCGAGCCCTTCTTCGAGCGTAGCGGCCCCGCGGAGGATGCGACCGAAGGTGCCCAGGCTCTCGATCGAGGCGCGCAGGCCAGCGCTGAGCCCGAGATACTCCATGCCCTCGCGTCGCGCCGCCAATTCGATGAAGCGGATCGCTTGATGCAGCGGCATCAGCGACTCTTCGCGTGCGAGGATTCCGACGGGCATGTCGGCTTCGCGCAGCAGAGCACGGACGTCGGCGTCGACCTTCAGGAGCAGATCGATGACGGGTCGGAGAACTGCGACACGGACGAGTGGAATCGACTTGGACACGATCGGAGCCCCTTCTCCAGCCAGCAGCGGTGGCCCCTAGGGGAAACGGCGTGAAATGGCAAGATACATGGCGCGTCACCGGCCCACCACGAGGAGCGCCGCGCGCTCGAGACACCACAAAGCCGAGAGCGACCCCATGACGTACGCCGGTGCGAGCGTCAGCCAGACAGGCCGGCGCGCGAACGTACGGACGACGAGCCACCCGGCGGCCGATACCAGCGCGACGAAGGCGAGCTGCCCCACCTCGATGCCCAGGTTGAACGAGAAGAGCGCCAGCGGAATCTCGCCGGCCGGAAGCCCGACCTCGGCGAGCGCGCCCGCGAAGCCGAGCCCGTGCAGCAGGCCGAAGGCGCCCGCCGCGATCCACGGCGCGCGCCGCAGCCAGGTCGCCGACGGCGGGGCGGCGCGCGTGAGCTCGACGGCGAGCAGGAAGACGCTCGCCGCGATGCCGACCTCGATCACGCGCGATGGGAAGGCGACGACGCCGAGGATCGCGAGCGAGAGCGTGACGCTGTGAGCCAGCGTGAAGGCGGTGATCGTCTTCACGAGGAGCCGGGGCGTCATGACGATCAACAGCAGGCCGAGCACGAACAGGAGATGGTCGGGACCGGTGAGGATGTGCTCGACGCCGAGCTTCCCATAGCTCGCGAGCACGGCCCACGGCGCGGGACGCGCGGGGATGGACAGGCGCGGCTCGCTCGCGCGCACGACGCCCTGGATCCGCCGCCCGTCGGCGAATGCGATGCGAACCAGCGCGTCGGTCTTGCCGGTGGCGAGCCCGTCGACGCCGACGGTGCCGCCCGCGAGGCCGCGCGTGCAGCGGACCGTCCACCGCGTCGTGATGCTCTCGACCCCCGGCGTCTCCGTCCGCGCCGTCTCGTCGGCGCAGTCGGCCGGGAGGATCGGCTGCAACGTGACGCCGGTGGGCGCCATGAGCGACGTCTTCCAGGTCACGGTGAAGAGGCTCGATCCCTGCTCGGCGATCTCGAGCAGGGCCGGCGCCATCGCATGCGCTCCGGCGAGCGTCGCGGTGACGGCGAGCCCGGCCGCAATCGGCGCGAGGAGCCTCATCCTTCCCCTCCCGTCGCCGCTTCGACACGCACCGCGTAGCGCTCGCGTAGCGCCTGCACCTCGCGCGCGAGCCGCTCTTCCTGCCGCTCCTCGAGGAGCTGGGCGCGCACGCGCGAGCGGACCGTGTCGAGGTCGGGCATGCGTTCCTCCTCCCGCTCGGAGACCCGCACCAGGTGGATGCCGTAGGGCGAGCGCACCGCGGACCACGTACCCGGCTCGAGGTCGAGCACGGCCGCGGCGAACTCCGTGCCGAAGACGCGGGCCACGTCCCGCGCCGACTGCGCCTGGACGTGCGACCCGAGGGGGAAGGGATCACCCAGCCGCGCGACGTCGGGCGGCGTGGCCCGGGTCCGCAGCGCGATCAGTAGGCGCTGCGCGTCGCCATCGATGCCCGCGGCGCGCCGCTCGCGCGCCAGGTAGACGTGGTCGAACGTCACGCGCGCCGGCTGCAGATAGCGGTCGCGGTGCCGATCGAGGTACGCCCGCAGCGCCTCGTCGGTCGGAGGGGTCTCGCCGTCGGTGCGCTTCAGGAGGAGCCGCATCTTGTGCACGAGGATGCCCCGCACGAGCGGATCCTCGCGATCGAGCCCGAGCGCCAGCGCCTGCCGATAGAGGTCGGTGCTGCCCTCCGGCTCGGGGCCGCCCTCGCTCTCGGCGAGGAAGCGCATCTTCTCCGACAGGCGGAAGCGGATCGACTGGTCGTCGCGATCGATGCCGCGTGCGATCGCCTCACGGAAGAGGATCTCCTCCTCGATGGCGCGATCGAGGAGTGCCGCGCGATCGAGCGGCCCGCCGGCCGATCGCCGGGCATCGCCCTCGAGTTGCTCCAGTCGCGCGGCGGTGACGATCGCCGTCGGCCGCTCGGGCTGCGGAGTCGGCGTCACCCAGCGCTCGAGCCCGAAGAGCGCCATACCGATCGCCGCGAAATGCAGCGGCGGCTTGCGAAGCCAGCGCATGGCCTAGCGCGTTCCCAGCGCGTTCCCGTGGAGGGTCCAGAGGCGGCTCTGCTGGACCACGAACGAGCCCATGCGAATCTCCACGTCGACCATGTGGTCGGAGCGGTCCGCGTTCGCGAGGTTCGACCGCGCGCCCTTGATCGAGAGTCGCGCGGGTCCCGTACCCCTCTGCGAGAACCGGACGAGGTCGAGTCCGGCGACGTCGCGTGCCTTGCCGTTGCGCAGCGTGCCGGCGGGAATCGTCGCGTCGAGGATGTCGTCGTCGTCGCGCACGGTCACGCGAAGGTCCTGCGTCGCGAGGTCGTGTGCGATCCCCGGGCCGAGCTTCGCGGTGAGCTTCAGGCGGTCGCTTCCCGGCGTCGCACCGAACACGACCGTCGAGCGGACCTGCGCCAGACCCTCCGGACGGTACCAGATCGGCGACGACCACGACCGCTCCTGGATCGTCTTCGGGATGCGCGGCTCGCAGCACAGCGCCAGGAACGAGGGGACGGACGCCGGATTGCTGCAGTCGACCGCGTACTGGTTGCACACGTACTGGCTCCAGCGACAGGTCGGGTTCTCGAGCACGCGGGCGTAGTAGAAGGCGCGCTGCGAAGGATCGAACTCGGGATCCTTCCACGTCGCGCAGAGCGAATCCGGCCCGGTCCCGCTCGTGGCGCAGGTCGCCGTGTCGACGCTGCCCTGGTTCGCATCGCCGGCGACGTCGAAGACCTTCTCCTGTGCCGCGCCGGTCGCGTCCACCCAGCCCTTGATGATCTGGATGCGTTGGAGCGGCGTGCCGGGACGCCCGGGATCGCCCGGATCCTTCACCGCCAGGACCGAGAACACGGGGCCCGACTGGCTGATGGGTCCGATCTCGGCCCCCATCGTCGCGCCGTCGCGATAGCCGATGGTGGCGAGCTGCGAGCTGCCGCACATGGTCGCCGGGTACCTGCCGGCGAAGAAGCGCACCAGATGGCGCGGGCCGCTCGTGCCGTAGGTCTCGCGCCGCCGCATGGCGGCGAAGAGCGCGTCACGCGAGTTCTCCTCGGCCCAGACGACGGCGAGGCCGGCGGGGCTGTGCTCGCCGAGCGCCGTCGTGCCGGTGAGCGTCAACTGCCCGCGCTCCGGGGTGTCGTCGTTCACGCCCACGTGCCCGTGGTAGCTGTCCTCGCGCACGTTGCCCGGCGAGCCGTTGTGCGTGTCGGTGGACGCGATGATGCCGAGGCGGAACGGGTTCGCGCCGAGGAGCTGCTCCTGCACGAGCCCCTCCTTCAACGCGTTCCGCACGAAGGCGAGTCGCGGGAACGGCCCCGCGGGATTGCCCGCACCGATCAGGACGGTGCGGCTCACTACTTCGAAGCCGCACTGCTCGTCGGTCGAGTCGACGCCGGGCCGGCACTCCGAGCTGCCCTTGTGCTGATAGATCTCGACCAGCGGCTCCATCGCCGAGCGGGTGGCGGCGTCGGCTGCCGTGAGCGGGCTGCCGTCGGCGTTCTCGGGCAGGAACATGCGCCCGGTCGGACCGCTCAGGTTGGAGTTGTGCGGGATCGCGAGCCAGTCGCAGCCGGGAAGCACGTCCTGACATTGCGCCTTGAGCGCGGCCCACAGGCCCTGCGGCCGGTGCTGCTCGATGTACGTCACCGGCAGACTCGGCACGACGTCGTTGCGGAAGATGACGTTGCGATGGAGGTTCGCGTTGGCGGGCGTCCCCGTCCATTCGTAGCCGACGAACGACGTGAAGCCGCACGCCGCCGAGCGATCGTAGAACTCCTCGGCAGCGGCCTGCGTGTCGAGCCAGAACAGCGACTGGCGCGAGGCGCAGTCGGCGAAAGGCGGCGCCCCGCACACGCTCGGTGGCAGGACTCCGGGGTCGGCGATGACGGTCGGCAGGAGGAGGTTCAGGAAGACCTGCTGCACGAGGGCCGGATTCGCCGTCGTCGACGCCGTCCGCAATTGCTGGCACGCGGCCGAGTCGTAGCCGGGCAGGCCGGGCAGGAAGCAGACACTCTGCGTGCCGAAGCCCTCCGAATGATCGGTGACGGCGGCGAAGTCGAGCGGGCGACCGAGCTGGATCAGGCGCGACGGATTGCCCTGCGTGTCGTACGGCGGCAGACCGATCGCCTCGCCCTGCGCGAAGCGATACGCGTCGCGCGGCGTGTTGAGGGTGTTGAACAGGACCGCGTCGACGGAGTTCGTGGTGTGGACGTGCGTGTCGCCGAAGTACGGATTGCGCGTCACGTTGAAGCTCGCGCACGGCTCGCGCGTCTCGGTGCGCGCCCACGGGCCGGGCGTCGCGCCGGCCGGGTTCGTCACGGCCAGGGTCGCGCCGACGGCGATGGCGAGCGCCCAGGCGATCGCGTTCCGAGGGGCGTGGATCATGCTGACCTCCATGGCCGCGTGCCGCGCGGCGTGTCCCGGAGTGTAGCCAGGCCTGCCCACCGGGTGCCTTGTCCGGAAGCGCCAATCTGGCGTTACAATGCGCCAGATGCCCGATCCGACGATCGCCGGAATCCACGTCCTGGACATCCTCGACGCCATGAAGGCCGTCGGGCTCGATCCGGCAGGCCTCTGCGCGGCGGCCGGCCTGGACCTCGAGGCGCTGCGCGTGCCGGAGGTGCGACTCCCGGGCGAGACGGCGATGCGGATCTTCACGGCGGCCGAGCGCCTCACCGGTGACCCGGTGATCGGCCTGCACGCGGGCGGGCGTGCGCAGCCACGCGGCCCGCTGATCTACCTGCTCATGTCCAGTCCCCGGCTCGAGGACGGCATGCGCCAGGTCGCGCGCTTCAGCCGGCTCACCATCGACACGCTGCGCATGTCGGGCGAGGTCGAGGGCGAGCACGCGAGCATGATGTTCGACTTCGGTGCCCCGGTGTTCGAGCGCAGCCGCCACCCCGTCGACTACCTGCTCATGGCGACCGTCCGTTCGATCCGCCGTGTGATCGGGGAAGGATTCCGGCTCGACGAGGTCCGCTTCCGCCACGCCGACGGTGGTACCCGCGCCGAGGTGGAGCACGCCTTCGGCTGCGCGGCTCGCTTCGAGCAGCCGGACAACCGCATCGTCTATCCGCGGCGCGAGCTCGAGGCGACGTCACCGTTCGGGAACCCGCGGATCGCGGAGCAGATCGAGAAGTTCGCGAGCCTCTCGGTTCCCGCCTCCTCGCTCTGCGAGCGCGTCGCGAGCGTCGCGCGCCAGCTTCTGGTCGCGGGCTATCGCGCCGACACCACCAGCGTCGCGCGCCGTGTCGGCATGAGCGAGCGGAGCCTCCAGCGTGGCCTTCGCGACGAGCGCGCGACCTTCCGGACGGTGCGCGACGCCGCCGTGCGCGAGGTCGTCGAGGCGTTGCTCACGAACCCGCGCCTCAAGCTCGACGCGGTGGCGCTCAGCGTGGGCTTCGCCGACGGCGCGGCGCTGGCGAAGGCGGTCAAGCGATGGACGGGACGCTCGCCGGCCGAATACCGAAAGCTGCTCGCCGGTGAGCTGCACGCGGCTGCGGCGCCGGTCGTCCCGGCGCGCAGCGCGCCCGCGTCCCGCTACGGCGCCGGCACCACGCGGTAGTAGACCCCGTTCGCTCCGTACGACGGCTTGAACCAGGTGCCGCCGCAATCGTAGAGACTGAGGGCCTGCGCGTATTGGCAGCTCGCCGGGAGCACCGGGTAGATGGCGCCCATCGAGTACGTGCCGGCGGCGTACCCGGCCGCATAGGCGTTCTGCGCAGCGGCGTTCGCGCTCGCTGCGCCGACAGCCGCGCCGACTGCGACGCCCGCAGCGGCGGCGCCGGCGGCGGACCAGCCGCCGCAGTTGCCGCACCCCGACGAGTAGTAGTTCACCGTCGTCGGCGGGTGATACGTGTTGTACGTCCCGCCGTAGTAGTGGTCGTAGCCGCCGTGGTACGTGTTGTAGCCGCCGTAGGCGGTCGTGCCGCCCGCGCCGGTCGCGTGCCAGTAGCCCCCTCCGCCCGACGCGGTCCCGCCGTAGGCGCCGTCGGCGTGCCACGAGCCGCCGCCACCCGACGCCGTGCCGCCGTTGGGGCCCGTGGCTTTCCACGAGCCGTCGCCACCGGACGCCGAGCCGCCGCGATAGCCGCTCGCGCTCCAGGATCCATCGCCGCCCGATGCCGTGCCGCGCGATCCCTGGGCGCTCCAGGAGTTCTTGTTGCCCTGCGCGTGAAAGTAGGCCGCAGCCGGTCGAGCGGCGAAGGCGGCCATCAGCAGACCGGCAACGGCGATGATCGTCGGATGTCTCATCATGATCCCCTCCGCCTCGTCACTTCGTGGCCTTGGAGGCTGCACCCTTCGGCGCCGGCTTGGCAGTTGCGCCGGCGGGCGGGTCCGGACGCGCGAACTGGATCTTCTGCGCGCTCGCGGCACGCGCCGACGTGAAGCTGTCGGCGGCCACCTCGCCGTCCAGTTTCCAGTTCGAGAGCTCCACCTGATGCCGCAGGCGCGACGGGTCGGTGGCGTAGACGGCGCGGATCATGCGGGGCAGCTTGTCGTCGGCACCGATCCACAGCTGGGCGAACACCCCGTCGCTGACGATGGCGACCATGTCCGTCGTCGTTCCTCCGACCACCTTCGACTGCCCGATGACGAACGCGTGCGTGAGCCCCTCGGCGAGGTCCTTGTACGGATCGGCCACCATGAGGTCGGTGAAGGGGAAGTAGATGGCCGCCGAGTCGAAAGCCGCCTTCAGCGCACCGTCGATCGTGGGCGGCGCGTCGGCGACCGCAACCAGGTTCTCGGCCGGCGCGTACGCCATCATCACCTTCCCGTCGTAGTAGAACTCGGAGGCGGGACCGTCGCCCGCCGTGATGATGCGGAGCTTGTCGGGCCGCTGGAGCGTCACCTCGGAGGCCGTCGTGTAGACGAGCGCCGGCCCGATGCGGCTCGGGCTCTCGTACCAAGCGACGGCCGTGAAGGACATCGTGCGAGCCGCGGCGAGCCGTGCGCTCGCCGCCTTCAGGATCTCGATCGCCTTCGGCTCGAGCGCGGGCCCGGGCTTCGCGGCGGGCGCGGTCTGGTCGGACTTCGGCTTCGGCGTCTCGGCGTTCGTCGTCGCGACCAGCGCCACACCGAGGGCGAGCCATGCCATCGTTGCGCGGGCCAGCTTCTCTCGGCTCATCGCGTAGCCTCCTTGGGGTCTGGAGCGGAGCGCCCACGTGTACATCAAGCCTCGAGCACGTTCTTGCCATCTTGCGCCGCGTTCGATCCGGTGGATAAGGGCGGCATGAAGGCCGTCCACCTGCGCGCGCGGGCCGACCCCGCGACGTTCATCTACGAGGACGCGCAACGTCCGGAGCCGGGAGCGGGGGAGGTCCTCGTCCGCGTGCACGCGGCGGCCGTCACACCGACCGAGCTCGAGTGGGAGCCGACGTGGACGACGCGCGCGGGCGGACCGCGACCGTTCCCGATCACCTCGGGGCACGAGTTCTCGGGTGAGATCGCCGCGGTGGGGCCCGGCGTCGCGGATCTGGCGCCGGGCGACGCCGTGTCGGCATGAACGACTGGTTCCGCGACGGCGCCCAGGCCGAGTACTGCGTCGCGAAGGCGTCCGAGGTCGTGCCGAAGCCGCGCTCGGTCGACCACGTTCGTGCCGCCGTGACACTCATCTCGGCCCTCACGGCGTGGCAGGGCCTCGTCGAGCGCGCTCGCCCCGCCGCGGCGGAGCGCGATGAGGCCGCACAGGCGTATGCCTGGACGTCGCCCGATCGTCCAGGCCGACGATCCTACGCTGCGATCGCGCGCATCGGCATACCGCCGCGCGGCCGCAGCGTGAGCTGCACCTCCGGCACCACCACCGGGCGCTCGGCCGTGAGCCGCAGGCGGTAGCGCTGGAGCGTCATCGCGACGACGAGCTGTGCCTCCATCAGCGCGAACTCGTTGCCGATGCACAGGCGTGGCCCGCCGCTGAAGGGAAGGTAGGCGAACTTCGGTCGCTCGCGGACCCGTTCGGGCGTGAAGCGGTCCGGATCGAACCGCTCGGGATCCTCCCAGAAGGCCGGATGGCGGTGCGTCACGTACGGCACGACGTTCACGATCGTGCCCTTGCCCACGCGGTAGCCGGCGATCCGATCGTCCTCGACCGCCTGACGGACGAAGCCCCACACGGGAGGATACAGGCGCATCGCCTCCTCGACGACCTGGCGCGCGTACTGCAGGCGCGGCAGGTCCTCGATGGTCGGAACGCGATCGCCGATCGCCTTCGCGATCTCCGCGCGCAGGCGCTCCTCGATCTCCGGATGCTGCGCGAGCAGGTACCACGTCCAGCTGAGCGCCATGGCCGTCGTCTCGTGGCCGGCCAGCACGAACGTCATGACCTCGTCGCGGAGCTGGCGATCGGTCATGCTCTCGCCCGTGTCCTCGTCGCGTGCGTGCATGAGGAGCGAGAGGAGGTCGCCGCGATCCTCGCCCGCTCGCCGCCGCGCCTCGATGATCTCGAACACGACGCGGTCGAGCTCGCCGATGGCGCTTCGCAGGCGCCGATTCCCCGCCGACGGCCACCACGGCGGCGAGGGGAACATCGCCATCACGCGCGTGTTGAGCGGCTCGAGCGCGAGCGTGATCGCGCGTGCGACGCGCTCGGCGGCGTCGTCGAGGCCGTGGCCGAACAGGGTTCGGCCGACGACGCTCAGCGTGAGCGCGCTCATCTGCGCCGAGAGGTCGAACGGCTCGCCGCTACGCGCGCGCGGCGCCCAGCGATCGAGCACGGCCGCGGTCGTCGACGTCATGGCGTCGACGAAGCCGGCGAGGCGCTGGCGATGGAACGCGGGCTGCGCGAGGCGGCGCTGGCGCCGCCAGAAGTCCCCCTCGCTCGAGAAGAGCCCCTCGCCGATCAGGATCTTCAGCTTTGCGATGACGACGCCCTTCTCGTAACGCTGGTTGTGCTCCTGCAGCACGTGCTTCACGTGATCGGGGTGGGCGACGAAGTACGAGTTGAAGGGCCATGCGCGGAAGCAGACGACGTCCCCGAAGTTCTTGAACGCCGCCATGAAGAACCCGAGCGGATCGCCGCGAAAGGCCGCCATCATCCCGAGCGGCGTGCGGTAGCGCGGACCCGCGGGCAGCTCGTCCGTCGCCGCCGCGGCGCGTTCCCAGAAGACCACCGGACGATCGCCTGCCAGCTTCGCCGCTGCGCCCATGGGTGCCCCCTACGCGACCGCTAGCACGCCCGGGAACGCCATGCGAAGGCCTTCCCCGTCGCGCGAACGTCGTGCTACTCGTGCGCGGCTGGAGGACGGACCATGGGACTGCTCGACAATCTGCTGGGGACCGGAAGCCCTGCGATCAACGTCGGCGACAAGGCGCCCGACTTCGATCTCTCCGACGCTGCGGGCAAGCGGGTGCGGCTCGGCGACTACAAGGGCAAGAAGGCCGTCGTCCTCTACTTCTACCCGAAGGACGACACGCCCGGCTGCACCAAGGAGGCGTGCTCGTTCCGCGACAGCTACGAGTCGTTCAAGGAGGCGGGCGCCGAGGTGATCGGCATCAGCTCCGACTCCGAGGCGTCGCACCAGAAGTTCGCCGACAAGTACAAGCTGCCCTTCACGCTGGTCGCCGACGCGGGCGGCGCGGTGCGCAAGCGCTACGGCGTGCCGGCGACGCTGGGGCTGCTGCCGGGACGGGTCACCTTCGTGATCGACCGCGACGGGGTCGTCCGGCACGTCTTCAATTCGCAGCTCCAGGCCACCAAGCACGTGGACGAGGCGCTGACCGTCTTGAAGCAGCTCCGCTGAGGAGCCCGAACGCCAAATGACCCGGCGAGCCCTGGGAAGGAAGGGCCCGCCGGTCACCGAAAGAGGGGGGGACGCTGCCGCTCGATTTTCTCTTTGGGCGTGCTGGCTGTGAGCGGCAGCGTCGAAACGTCTGACGGAAGGGCTCGCGCCGCTATTCATTGGTCTCTTCCAGGTGCATAAGGCCCCGCATGTCGCCCATCCAACGCATCCTCAAGGTGATCGGTGAGAGTCCGTTCTGGAGGGTCGTCGGCCGCCTGCATGCGGCAGTATACCGCGCGACGGGGGGGCGCCTCGGCGGATCGGCCGGTGGTATCAAGAATCTCCTGCTCACGACCACGGGCCGGAAGTCGGGCCAACCCAGAACCGTCACGCTGGCCTACATAGAGGATGCACGACGCTACGTCGTCGTGGCGTCGAACGGGGGCTCGGATCGACCGCCGGCCTGGTGGGGCAACTTGCTCCGCGATCCGAGGGCGACGGTGCAGGTGGGTCCGCGGACGCTGCAGGTGCAGGCGCGTGAGGCGACGGCGGACGAGCACGCCGTGCTCTGGCCACGCCTAAAGACCGTGAATCCCTTCTACGCGCAGTACGAGCAGATCACGGCGCGCCGCATTCCGGTGGTTCTGTTGGAGCCGCGCCCCTAGCGCGGACCTAGAACGCGTACGACGCTTCGAGCGTCGGGATCGCCTCGGCGCGCAGCCCGTCCTCGTTGAGCGGCACGAGCGCGTTCAGGCTGACGAACCCCGAATCGGCGAAGCGCCAGCGGATGCCGACCGCCGCGTCGTAGATGTCGTTGCGCTCGACCTGGAAGAAGAACGGCGTGGGGATGGGGTCGCTCTGCGCGGCGAGCTCGTTGCGACCCAGGAAGACGACCGAGACGCTGAGGGGCTCGAGCACCTGGTACGTGCCACCGACGGCCCAGCGCACCACCGATCGGCTGACGTCGTTCGTGTCGTAGTCGATCCCGACGTCGAGCAGCGGTTCGAATCGCCCCGCGAAGACGTGCGAGAGGACGAGCGTCGGCTGGAGCCGCGTCGTGCCCGTACCCTGGAGATTGTCCTGATCGCCCGTCGGAAGGCTGAGGCCGAGCCCCGCCGCCACGTCGACCCACTCGCTGCGCAGCAGGACGTATTTCGCGCGGAGGAGGAGGTCCCCGATGCCGACGGCGGCGTCCGAGAGGGAGCGGACGTCGGTGGGGAAGCTCTCGCCCGGCGGAAGCGCGAACTGCGGGAAGCGGGGGTCGGGCGCCTTCGAATGGGTCGTGACGCCGAGCGAGGTGCGGAGCAGCGGGAGCGTCAGGTTCACGTCGAGATCGGCCGTTACACCGTATGTAACGGACGGCGAGAGGATGTACGCCTGGACGTCGAGATCGGCCACGACGTGCACGGGAAGAAACGTCGTGAACCGTCCGTCGGCGAGCTGTATGCCCTGTGGGACGGGAAAGATCAGTGTCTGGCCGTTCACGCGCGGACGATTCACGAGACTGTCGAGGTCGTCGCCGTTGATGGACGTCAGGTGGACGTACGAGAAGGCGGCGGACAGGTTGATCCGGCCCTTGCCGATCGTTTCGGCGCGCTCCCCGATGATCGGCCCCGCCACTCCGGACTGCCGGACGAGCGTGTCGAGCGTGGGATCGTAGGCGTAGGTGACCCCGGAGCTCGCGGATGCGACCGGATACGTCGACGCGACCGTGTTCGCGAGGGCCGGCGCGATCGGCGCGAGCCCGAGGAGGCGGAAACGCGGATTCTCGAGCACGCCGGTGAGGGAGCCGTGCGCCGCCAGCGGTGTAACCAAGAGCAGCACCAGACTCGCTAGCTTGAGGGTTTGGCGCACCGCGCGCCCTTTTACGCGTATCGGTCGTTTGGCTACAAGACGCCTGTGGATCGGTCCGAGGGCAGCTACACCCGTCGCATCCTCGCCGTCCTGGTGTGCGACGTCTCGGGTTTCAGCGCCCTCATGGGCCACGACGACGAGCGGACGGCGCGCGACGTGCAGAGGGTCCGGGCGGTCGTCGCCGCCACCGCCGGGGAGCTGGGCGGCCAGGCCGAGCCCCAGGCCGGTGACTCGATCGCCGTGCGCTTCGAGAGCGTGCTGGCCGCCGTCCAGGCGGCGCTCCGCGTGCAGGAGCAGCTCGCCGGGGAGTCGGCGACCGAGCAGCAGCTCCGCCTGCGCGTCGGGATCCACTTCGGCGACGTGCTCGTGGAGGCGGGCGGATCGGCCCTCGGCGATGCGATCAACGTCGCAGCGCGTCTGTGCGCCCTCGCGCGTCCCGGAACGATCTGTGTGTCCGAGGGAGTCTACCGCCACGTGCGCGGACGGTTCGACGAGCCGGTGGAGGATCTCGGACGCCTGCGCCTGAAGAACATCTCCGATCCCGTGCACGCCTATCTCATCGTGCCGCGCGCGGCCGGCCGTGTCCGTCGCCGGCGCCACGCCGCGCGATGGGCCGTAGTCGCCCTGGGGGTCGCCATGCTCGGCGTCGCCCTCTGGCGCTGGCCGTTCTGGTCCAGGCACAGGGAGTCGCCGTTGGGCATGGAGGGCCCGCCCGCCGCCAGTACGCCCGAGGATGGCGAGAAGGCGCCGAAGACCGAGGTCACGCTCGGCGTCATGCTCTTCAAGCCGCTGCGCGACGATCCCGAGAACCTGTGGATGCGCGAGGCGCTTCGAGACGGTCTCAACACCCAGCTCTCCGGCCTGACGAAGGTGAAGGTGTATTCGAAGGAGTTCATCGACTTCCTGATCACACGACAGGGCCTCTCGGAGATCGAGGCCGCGAACAAGCTCGGCATCTCGAAGATGCTCTCCGGCAGCTTCGTCGCGGTGGGAGACACGCTGCGGATCGAGACCCACGTCGTCGACGTGACGTCGGGCATGATCGAGGCCTCGTACACCACGATGGGGCCGGTGAAGCAGTTCCTCTCGCTCCAGACCAAGATGACCGAAGGCCTGATCGCGCGGCTCGACATCCCGATCACGCCCGCCGAGCGCAAGACGCTCCTCGCCCAGCAGAACACGGACGTCGAGGCCCTGAGGATGCTGCTCGAAGCCGAAGGCGGAGCGGCGCCCGCGGCACCGCCGAAGCCCCCCGGGCCCGGGTCGTCGCTCCTGCGCTGGATCGTGCGCGTCGGCGCACCCGCCGCGGCCTGGGCCGACGACCGTGCCGACATCGTGACCGTCCTCGAGGCCTACCGGAAGGCGACCGAGGCGCACGAGATGCCCGGGATCGTCAACGTCTACATCGACTTCTCACCCGACCAGCAGGCAGCGCAGCAGCGCTACTTCGACAACGTGAAGGACCTGAGGATCGCGATCTCCGACGTCGACGCGGCCATCGTCGGTGACGAGGCGGTCGTCTCCTACACGCGCACGGACGATTTCAGCGACGCGCGCACCGGCCGCCCGATGCACGTGCAGGTGCGGCTCACGAAGACCCTCAAGCGGACCCAGAGCGGCTGGAGGCTCGTGGCAGGGAAGTAGGCCGGGGAACATTCGTTCCCCGCCGGCGGAACATCTGTTCCGTCGGGGGTTACGCCGGTTGGCTGGAGGAAGCGCGCATGCCAACCCCAGCCCCTGCCGCCATGGAATGGCCTGCGCCGCCCCGCCTCTGGCCGCTCGGGCTGCTCGCGCTCGTCGTGGTCGGATGCAAGTCGGCCGACAGTGCCGTCGAGGCCAAGGGGGCGGGGGCGCCGGCTCCCCGCGTCGCGGCGCTCGGGCGGCTCGAGCCGACCGACGGTATCCTCCGCATCGCCGGGCCGTCGCGCCCGTCGGTCGTCGTCGCGACCCTCCGTGTCGAGGAAGGGGACCGCGTCCAGGCGGGCCAGCCGATCGCCGAGCTCGATTCGCGGGCAGCCGACGAAGCGGCGGTCGTCAAGGCGCGCGCGGCCCTTCGCAACGCCGAGCTCGAGCTCGGACGCTACCGTCCGCTCGTCGCGCAGCGCATCGTCTCGCAGGACACGCTCGACACTGCCGAGCTCCACGTCGACACGGCGCGCGCGGATGTCGCGGCTGCACAGGCCGTCTTCGAGCAGGACGTCGTGCGGGCGCCCGTCTCGGGACAGATCGTCAAGATCTTCGCCCGCGCCGGCGAGCGTGTGGGGCCCGACGGCCTCGCCGAGATCGCGCGGAACGACCAGATGTTCGCCGTCGCCGAGGTCTACGAGACCGACGTCGGCCGTGTGAAGCCGGGGCAGCGCGCGACCGTCACGAGCCCGGCCCTCGACGGACCGATCGAGGGCACCGTCGATCGCATCGGGACGAAGATCGGCAAGCAGGACGTGCTCGACACCGATCCGGTCGCGCGCACCGATGCCCGCGTCGTCGAGGTCCGGGTGAAGCTCGACGACAGCGCCAAGGTGGCGAGCCTGTCGCGGCTGCAGGTCCAGGTGAAGTTCGCGCCATGATGTCGAGCGGCCGCCTCGCCTGGTTCCAGCTCCGCCGTCAGAAGGTGCGCCTCGCGGTGGCGCTCGCCGGCGTCGCCTTCGCCGTCGTCCTCATGTTCATGCAGCTCGGCTTCCAGGACGCCCTGTTCCGCAGCGCCGTCAACGTGCACCGGCGGCTCAAGGGCGAGCTCTTCTTCTTCCATCCCAACTACAACGTACTGCCGTTCCCCAACTTCTTCCCGCGCGTCCGCCTCTACCAGGCGCTCGGCTTCGACGGCGTCGCCTCGGTCACGCCGATCTACGCCGGCATGGTGCCGTGGAAGAACCCCGAGACCGGACGCTCGCGCGACGTCTTCGTGCTCGGCGTCGATCCATCGAGCGACGTGCTCGACATCGACGAGGTGCGAGCCCAGGCGCATCTCCTCCGCTACCCGGACGTCGTCCTCTTCGACGAGTTCTCCCGACCCGAGTACGGACCGGTGTCGGAGACCCTGAGGGACGGCCGCGACGTCACGACCGAGGTGCTGAATCGCAAGGTGACGGTGCGCGGGCTCTTCCAGATGGGCACCTCGTTCGGCGTCGACGGCACCCTCGTCACGAGCGACCTCAACTTCGCCCGCATCAGCCCGCACCTGCCGCTCGCGAAGGTCGCGATCGGCGTCGTGCGCCTCGACCCCGGCGCGGACCCGAAGGCCGTGCAGTCGTCGCTCCGCGAGCACCTGCCGCACGACGTGAAGATCCTCACCCGCCAGGAGATGCTCGACGCCGAGGTCGGCTACTGGGCGCGGGCCACGCCGATCGGCTTCGTGTTCACGTTCGGCGTCATCATGGGCCTCGTCGTCGGCATGATCATCGTCTACCAGATCCTGTTCGCGGACATCACGGACCACCTGAAGGAATACGCGACCTTCAAGGCGATGGGATACACGAACCGCTTCCTCGCGGAGGTCGTGCTGGTGGAAGCTGCCCTCCTCGGCATGGTCGGCTTCGTTCCGGGGCTCGCGATATGCCGCCAGCTCTACGCGCTCACCAGGCAGGCGACCATGCTGCCGATGGCGATCGAGCCGGCGCGGGCGGCCCAGGTCCTCGGCCTGACGCTCGTCATGTGCTGGGGTTCGGCGCTGATCGCGATGCGGAAGCTGCGCGCGGCCGATCCGGCGGACGTGTTCTGATGGCCGACGCGCTGATCACCGTCGCGGGCGTTTCGCACGCCTTCGGGTCCGGCACGCTCCGCAAGCAGATCCTCTTCGACGTCTCCGCGCAGATCACGGCGGGCGAGATCGTGATCCTCACCGGCCCCTCCGGCTCGGGGAAGACGACGCTGCTGACGCTCATGGGGGCGCTCCGTGCGACGCAGAAGGGAAGTCTCAAGGTGCTCGGGCACGAGCTCTGCGGCGCGCCCGAGGCCGCGCTCGTCGCGGTCCGCCGGCAGATCGGCTTCATCTTCCAGCTCCACAATCTCGTCGATGCGCTCACGGTCACGGAGAACGTGACCGTGGGGATGCCGAGGGACGCCGGGCTCACGCCGCGCGGCGTCCGCGATCGCGCCGTCGAGGTGCTGGCGTCGGTCGGGCTCGAGGCGCAGGTACGGCACTACCCGGACCAGCTCTCCGGTGGGCAGAAGCAGCGCGTCGCCATCGCACGCGCGCTCATCGCGCGCCCCCGCATCATCCTCGCCGACGAGCCGACGGCGTCGCTCGACAAGAAGTCGGGTCGCGACGTCGTCGACCGCCTGCACGCGCTCGCCAAGAAGGAGGGCACGGCGGTCGTGCTGGTGACGCACGACAACCGCATCCTCGACGTGGCCGACAGGATCATCCACCTCGAGGAAGGTCGCCTGTCGAGCTTCTCGGAGGCCGTGCGAGCGAGCACGCAGCGCCTGCTGTCGACGCTCGCGAAGTCGGGACGTGACGTCGAGATCACCCAGCAGGTGGACGACATGCCGCAGGCGCAGTTCACGAGATTCCTCGAGGACCTGACCAGCGAGGCGAGCCAGCTCCTCGAGGTGATGACGCTCGGCGCCGACGAGGCGTTCGAGAGGATGCTCGCCCAGATGCTCGAGGTCTTGACGCGCAAGGTGGGGAAGCTGATCGCCGCCGATCGCGTGTCACTGCTGCTGGGCGACGACGTGCGAAGCGAGCTCTACTCGCTCGTGGCGCAACCCGAGGGCGGAAAGCCGATCGAGATCCGCATCCCCACCTCGACGGGCATCGCGGGGCACGTCTACCGCTCGGGCGAGCCGCTGAACGTCCCCGACGCCTATGCGAGCCCGCTCTTCAACCCCGAGGTCGATCAGCGCACCGGCTACCGGACACGGAACATCCTCGGCGTCCCGATCGGCGATCGTACCGGGCGTCCGTTCGCAGTGATGAGTCTCCTCAACAAGCAGGGCGCGGCCGCCTTCGACGAGCGCGACGAGCGCGCGGTGCGGGAGCTCGCGAGCTCGATCGGCGTGGTGCTGCAGACCTGGCACCAGGCGCACCGGACGCGGCACGGCGCGCGGGTGTAGGAGGCCGCGGTCGCCGAGCTACTTGTTGCCCGCGGACCCCAACGTCGAGCGCAGGCTGATGGCCGCGGCCCACGTTCTCTGGTGATACGGGACCGAGCTGTTGCGGGTCGCCGCCGCCGGTCGCGCCCAGACCGCATGCGCGGTGTCACCGTGCAACGTGACCTCCATGGTGTCCCCGAGGATCGCACGGTCGCCCGAGGTCGAGGCGAACCGCAGGTCACCGCGCGGGCCGAGCCGATGTGGCCTGCCGAACGTCGTACCACCGTCGGCGGAGACGCTGGCGCGTGTCTGCACCCACGGCGCGTCGCCGTCGCGCGTCGTATACGTGACGACCACCATTCCGTCGTAGGCGGCAACACCGGGCGTGAAGTGATTGCGGACCCTTCCCGGATCGGCGTTCACGAGAGCCGGTGGGTCCCAACGCGCACCACCGTCGGTCGACCGGCTGAGCACGATGTCGTTCCGACCGTCGGTGCGCAGCCGTCCGTCCTGCCAGACGACGAACAGGGCGCCGCGCACGGGGTCGACGGCGGCGCCCACGAAGGTGACGCCGCCGCCCTTGGTGCTGAGCCCGGGCACCTCGCGGCTCTGGTCGTCCGCGATCAGGACAGGCGCCTCGAAATCGAGGCCCCCGCTGCGCGACGTCTGTGCCACGAAGCGCGACGCCCCGCCCAGGGGGAAGTCGTCGTAGACGATCGTCAGATCGCCGTTCGGCTGAACGAGAGGAGTCGCGCCGAAGCCGCCCGCCAGCGGGCTCGTACTCGACACGATGACGAGGTCGCTCCACGTGGCGCCCCGGTCGTCGGAGAAGCGCAGGACGACCGGCGTGCTGAAGGTAGCCCGATCCTCGTGGGTCCACGTGCCGTAGAGTCGCCCACGGCGTGGGCTCACCGAGGAGATGTCGGAGGTGATCCGGCCCTTGTCGCTCAGGGCAAACCCAAGGAAAAGGGAGCAGCCGGTATCGTCCTGAATCAAGGTCGGCGTGCCGAAGGTCTGGCCGTGGTCGTCGGAGCGCTGGACGGTGACGGCGCTCCTGCAGCCGGGCGCGCGGTCGACTCCAGTTGTCAGCGCGTACACGCTCCCGTCCGGGCCGAACGTCACCTCGGGATCCGCCGCCAGCTCGAACGAGCCCCCGACGGCCACCGTGAGGTCGGGCAGGTTGCCTGTGGCCCAGGTCCGTCCGCCGTCGTGCGAGGTCGCGAAGCCGGGATCGACGTGCCCACCTGTGTTGAAGTGCCCCTGTGCGAACACCGCCACGACCACCGACGGATCGGCGGGATCGACCGCCACGGACGGCTGAAGCTGCGTGTCGGCCTGCGAGCCGCCTGCCCCTGCGAACGGATCGGCGCTGATCTGCTGAACGTAGCGTGCCCTCCTGAATGCATCCGTTCCGTGGGCATCGGCCGCGCCGGCGATCAATGCGAGGCCGGCCACGGCGACGTTGAATGCAGACGGGCACACGAGCGGGATGTGAGCCATGGGATCCTCCGCCGAGGTGGGCGTAACCGACGGCGGAACAGATGTTCCGCCTCGACGGGACATGAAGTCCGGACGCCGAGCGGGCGCTACTGCACGAGCGCCTGGTAGGCGACCGGACCCGGTAGCTCCACCGACACCGCACCGTCGGAGTCGGTCGTCGCCCCGCGATAGTTGGTGACCTGACGGAAGCCCGAGCCGTCAGGTCGGATGGCAAAGACCTGCTGTCCGACGGCGGTCGATCCGAACGCGTTGCAGCTCGAATCGAAGACGATCGCGCCCGTCGACGGATCCTGCTCGTCGAGAGCCTGCGTTACGGTACAGCCCAAAAGGCTCGTCCCGCAGCCCGGCTCGGCGAGTCCGCCATCGAAGCGTGTGAGCTGCCGGAGGCCTCCGGCGAGCCTATCGACGTTGAAGAGCTGGCACGTGTTCGACGCATTGCGCTTCACCGGGTCTGCCGACGCCGTGAACACGACGTGATTGCGGTCGCGCAGGCGAATCGGGAAAGCGGTATCCGATCGCCCGTAGTTCGTGAGTTGCAGGAGCTGCCTTCCGTCGCTGACGAAGATCTCGCGGACGGAACCGGGGAAGGGCTGGTCGGTGGTGGTCGCGAACCTCAGCGTGAACACGTCGCTGAGGAGCCCGCTGACGCGAAAGCTCGTATCGAGCGTCGCGCCCTCGACTACCACCGGAGCCTCGAAATTGAGGTACTCGAAGTCCTTGCCGTTGCGCCTCATCCTGAAGTAGCGCGGACCCGGCACCTTCCCGTCGACCAGATAGACCTGACCGCCGATGCGTTCCTCGTCGAGGAAGAAGGCATCGAGCGAAAGGCCGTTTGGAGGCACTCCGACCTGCGACGCGGTGAAGTTGGTCAACTGTCGGCGCACGCCGCTGCGGGGATCGATCATGACGACCTGGGGTGCGTCCGATCCGTCGGCGCCCGGTCCACGATCGCTCGCGACGACGCTCGTCCCATCCGGGCTGAACGAGAAGCCGCTGCTTTCCTTGTAGGCGATCGAAAGGTCGGGCTTGGCGGCGAACGGCGGGTCGCGGGATTGATCCGCGATTCGGCGGAGCCCGCTGCCGTCGGCGCGGACGACGTAGATGCCCTCGCTCGCCAGCGTGTACGGTGGGGTCTGGACAGCAGCCCCGCCGAACGTGAGGGGCCGGAGGAAGTCGTCCGTCACCTGGAAGAGGACGGTTTCGCCGTCGGGGCTGACCGCAAGGCCCTGAAAGACGCCGAAGGACAGCGCCGCGCCGCCGACGCGGATCAGGCCGTAGAGCAGGCAGACGGGGTAGGAATCGAGAGCCGGCTCGCTCGACTCGAGCGGCATGACGATGACCGGCGGGCAGTCGCCGCGGCGAATCTCGAGCCGCTGGCGCGTCGTCCACTTCCCGCCCGCCGCGCGACACTCGTTCACGATCGCAGCGATCGTGCGCGTGCGGGCCGCGCCCGCCGCGCACCCAGTCTCGGTGCGACAGACGTCGCGGCAGTGGTGGCGGTCCTCGCCTGTCGCGCCGCGACAGCGCTCGGCGCGACAGGACGCCATGCGGGCGACGCAGGAGGCGGCGCACGACGGCCCGGCGACGGCGAAGCGACCACCCGTCAGCAACGACAGCATCGCAGCCACGGCGGTCAGCCTCTTCGTGCGATGGCGGCGGATCGTCATAGCGATGGTGCCGAGTACGCCGTCGGGCCCGGCAGCTCGACGTCCACCGTGCCGTCGGGGTCGGTCGTCACCCCGCGGTAGGCCGTGATCTGCCGGAAGCCGGACCCTTTCGGCCGGATCGTGAAGAGCTGTTGGCCGATGGCGCTGATCCCGAAGGGATCGCAGCTCGAATCGAAGACGATCGCTCCCGTTCTCGGGTCCTGGGCCGTGAAGGTGAGGACCCCCGAGCAACCCGGTGGGGCGTACCCGCCGAAGCATCCCACGGGCGAGGTGCCGTCCGGGTGGAAGCGCGTGAGCTGGCGCATGTGTCCACCGAGTCGGTCGATGGTGAAGAGCTGACACGTGTTCGTAGGATTCTGCCGCAGGGGGTCCCCGGAGGTCGCGAAGAGGACCTGGTGGCCGCCGCCGAGCCCGATCGAGAAGATGGTGTCCGATCGGCCGATGTTCGTGAGCTGCAGAACGTTCTCACCGTCTCGAACGAAGACCTCTCTAACCGGACCAGGCTGCGGAGTGTCCGTCACCGTGTCGAGAGCGAGCGACGTGATCTCCCTCGAGAGGCCGCTCACGTGGAAATCGGCGACGAGATGCGCCCCGGGAATGGCGACCGGCGGCTCGAATGGCTTGAAGTCGGAGCCGTCCCGTCGAACGGTGAACAGCCGTGGACCCATCACGCTGTCGTAGACGAACCCGCCGATCCGATCGTCGTCGAGGAAGACGGCGTTCACGGCGTTGCCATTGGGATCGGGTCCTATGGACGCGGCGGTGAACACGGTGACCTGGCGGCGCTCGCCCGTGCGGACGTCGAGCGTGAAGATCTGAGGCGCCTCCGAGCCGTCGCTGCCAGGTCCGACGTCCGTGTAGACGACGCTCCGTCCGTCCGGGTTGAACGAGAAGCCCGGCGCCACCAGGACCCGAACGCCGGGCGGCAACGGCCCCGTCCGCACCGCGAACGGAGGCCATCGCGATTGCGCTCTGACACGGCGCAGCCCGCTTCCGTCGGAATGAACGACGAAAATGCCTTCGCTCGCCAGCGCGAACGCCGGCGAGGGCAGGGGGATCTGGCCGAGGAAGTCGTCCGTCACCTGGAAGATGACCGTGCCCCCATCGGGGCTGACGGCCACCCCCTGAAACACGCCGATGGACATGGCGGCTGCGCCGTCGCGCGAATCGCCGTAGATCTGGCAGAGCCCGAAATCGACGGCCGGTGTCGTCGCCTCGACCGTCGTCACCGTGACCGCCGGGCAGTCGTCGCGGTGGACATCGAGCCGCTGCCGCGCCGTCCACGTGCCGCCCGACGCGTGGCATTGGTTGACGACCGTCGCGATCGTGCGCGTGCGTGCCCCGCCCGCGGCGCACCCCGTCTCGGCGCGACAGACGTCGCGGCAG
>DATJZY010000190.1 GCA_035577985.1 Candidatus Eisenbacteria bacterium | reverse complement strand
GCTGACCGACCCGAAGGCGAAGATCGACAAGCTCGTGCGGCGGGTGCCGAAGGCGGTGAAGAAGGTGACGAAGGCGAAGGCGGGCAGGAAGCTCGAGAAGGCGCGCAAGAAGGCGGCCGCCGCCCTCGCCAAGCTCGACGCGGTGGTCGCGCCGCAGTAGCCGCGCTCAGCTCGCGTCCTGCGGACACGCGAGCATGCCGCGCAGCGTCCTCGCGTCGCGCCGGATCGTCTCGGCCGCCGCCTCGAGCGGCCGCCGGACCTGGTCGGGCACTCCGCGCGCCGCGTGGCTGCGCAGCCGCTGGCCGTACTTCGTGACCTGCCGGATCGATTGCTTGAGACGCGTGCGCCCCTTTCGCGTCTGGCCCTGGGCGCAGCTGCTCTCGGCGGCTTCCTTCCGGTCGCGCGCCTTGCTGAGGGCGCCGACCAGCCGCGGCGTGAGCGCGCCGAGCGCCGGCTCGCCCGAGGTCCGATCGATCAGCGCGCCCAGCCGGCAGTTGAGCGAGCGGAAAGTCGGGGCGACCGGCTCGGCCGCACACCCCCCGGCCGGCAGGGTCGTCGTCGTAGTCGTGGTCGTGGACGCCGGGGGCAGGTCGGCGAACACCATGCCGAGCGGGCCGTCGAGCCCACCGTTCCCCGCCGCAACGAATGCGTCGACGAAGACCCCCGTCGTCTGATCGTAGCGCAGCACGGCGTCGCCGAAGGTGCTGCTCACGTAGAGGGCCCCGTCGGGACCCGAGACGAGGTAGTTGGGAAGCGCGAGACCGCCGCTCCCGTCGTCCACGAAGACGCCGATCGATGCGCCCGTCGTCCCGTTGTACTGGAGGATCTGGTTCGACCGCACGCTCGCCACGAGGAGGCTCCCGCCGGTCGCGAACAGGAGACCCGTGGGGCCGTCGAGGCCGCCGCTCGCCGCGGCGACGAAGGCGTCGACGAACGCGCCGGTCGTGCCGTCGTAGCGCAGCACCTGGTTCGTCTGCGTGCTGCTCACGTAGAGCCGGCCGCCGGAGAAGGCCATGCCGGCCGCGACCAGGAGGCCGCCGCTCCCCGACGCGACGAAGGCGTCGATGAACGCGCCGGTCGTCCCGTTGTAGCGCAGGACCGAGTTCCCGAAGAAGCTCGACACGTACAGATTGCCGTCGGGACCGAAGACGACCGTCTGGGGACCGTTCAGGCCGCCGCTGCCGGCGGCGACGAAGGCATCGACGAACGCGCCGGTCGTCCCGTCGAAGCGCAGCACCTGGTCGGTCATGAAGCTCGCGACGTACAGCTTGCCGTCGGGACCGATCGTCATCCCGCGCGGCTGGTCGAGCCCGCCGCTGCCCGCGGTAACGAACGGCGCGACGAACGCGCCCGTGGTCTCGTCGTAGCGCAGTACCGCGTCGGTCTCCGAGCTCGCCACGAGGAGATCCCCCCACGCGGGCGCGGTGCCACAGACGAACACCACCTCGAGGACGATCTTGAGGGCGCGCATCGGCGTCATGGTCGCACCGGAGCCACGGGCGGGCATCGGTTGTCAATGCTCGCTTTACGCCCACCGTCCCGCTGGCTACCGTGTGGGCGGATGGGGATGTGGTGGCGGCAGGTTGGGACGGGATGCCTCCTCGTCTGCCTCCTCGCCGGCTGCACGCTCTTCGGTGGCGGCGCGTCGTCGATCGACCGTGCGCTACGCGCGCGCCGGTTGATGGTCCCCGTCGCCGGCGTCGAGCCCGGCGACGTCCCGGATACGTTCGACGCGCCTCGCGCCGGCGGCCGGCGCCGCCACCAGGCGCTCGACATCCCGGCGCCCCGCGGTACGCCCATCGTCGCTGCCGACGACGGCGTCGTGCTCGAGCTGCGCGCGAATCGCCTCGGTGGTCTCACGATCTACGCCACCGATCCCGACCGGCGCTTCGTCTACTACTACGCACACCTCGACCGCTATCGAGCGGGGCTGCGTCGTGGCACGACGCTCGGGAAGGGCGACGTGGTCGGCTACGTCGGCACGACCGGCAACGCCGACCGCGCCGAGCCCCACCTGCACTTCCAGGTGATGGTGTTCCCGGCCGGCGGCGAGTGGTGGGACGGCACACCCGTCGATCCGCGTCCCTACCTCGCGAGCGCGGGACGCATCCGGGACTGACGCGGATCTTGACCGCGTCGCGGATGCGCCGTCATATCGACGGGTGCCCCGCGAGCCGATCCCGCCCGACGAGCGTCTGTTCCGCTCCTTCCTCGTCCCGCGCGGCTTCGACTCCGACGTCATGGCGGTGGCGTTCCACCTCTACCGTGCGACGCAGGAGGCGATCGCGCGCGCCGAGGCCGAGGTGCTCCGCCCGCACGCGCTGTCGTGGGTCGGCTACGTGACGCTGATGAGCCTGTGGGTGCGCGGACCATCCGAGGTGCGCGACCTCGCGCGCATGCAGGTGGCGAGCAAGCCCGCCGTCGTGAAGTCGCTCGACGTGCTCGAGCGCCTCCGCCTCGTGCGGCGGCGCCGGCACGAGCGCGACAAGCGGCTCGTCCGGGTCGAGATCACGCCCGTGGGACGACGGCTCGTGCGCCGCGTGCAGCGCGACGTGCACCGCCGCGAGCACCGCCTGACGGGTCGTCTCACGGCGACGGAGAAGCGCATGCTCGCGCGGCTGCTCCGCAAGCTCGACACCAGCCGCACGAACGGTCGTTGACAGGTTAACGAGAGGGAAGGTAGGGGACCGCATGCCGATGCAGTTCGCGCTCTTCAACGAGATCCCGGTCGCCCGGCCGTGGACGCGTCACAGCGAGCACGATGCGTACAGGAACGTCGTCGAGCAGGCGGTGCTCTGCGAGCAGGCCGGGTTCCACAGCTTCTGGACGGTCGAGCACCACTTCCTGGAGGAGTTCTCGCACTGCTCGAACCCCGAGGTGCTCTACGGGACGATCGCCGCGAAGACGTCGCGCATGCGGATCGGCTACGGCGTGCGATTGATGCCGTTTCCGTACAACCACCCCGTGCGCTCGGCCGAATCGGCCGCGGTGCTCGACCTCCTCTCGGACGGCCGGGTCGAGTTCGGCACCGGCCGCTCGTCGACGCGCGCCGAGCTCGAAGGCTTCGGCATCGATCCCCACGCGACGCGCGAGCTGTGGGAGGAGGCGGTCGACGTCGTGGTCGCGGCCTGGACGAACGAGATCCTCGAGTGGAACGGCAAGCAGTACAAGATTCCACCGCGCCGCGTGCTGCCGAAGCCGCTCCAGCAGCCGCACCCGCCGCTGTGGGGCGCGACGTCGAGCCCGGACAGCCATCGGCTGATGGGTGAGAAGGGCATGGGGCTCCTCTCGTTCACGATCGGCACGCCGCCGGAGGAGCTGAAGCACCGGATCGACCTCTACCGCGACGGCCTCACGCGGGCGAAGCCGGTCGGCAAGTTCGTGAACGGAAAGGCGGCGACCTTCACGATGGTGAACGTCGCGCCCACGCGCGAGGAGGCGCGCGCGTCGTCGGCCGAGTCGTTCGAGTGGTACGCGCGCCGCGGTACCGAGGCGGTGGCGTCGGTGTCGAAATGGATGCGCGAGATGGGCAAGCAGTCCGGCACGTACGCCTACGGCGACGCGCTCGCCGATCTCGACACGAGCTTCCTCAACTTCGACTTCCTCGAATCGAGCGGCGCCTGCATCGTCGGGGACCCGGCGACCTGCCTCGAGACGGCCAAGCGCTACGAGGCCGCCGGCTGCGATCTGCTGCTCTGCCTCATGAACCCGTACAAGGTCGCGCACCCGAAGGTG
>DATJZY010000189.1 GCA_035577985.1 Candidatus Eisenbacteria bacterium | reverse complement strand
GCCGTGAGGCGGGGCCGTCTCGGACAGGCGGCCAGCGGAGAAGGGGCTGGCGGGCCGGCCGTGGTGGTGCTAGCCGCCACCCATGACGGTGAACGACCTCTGCAGGCGGGACGTGGATACCGTGACCTACGACCAGAGCGCGCTCGACGCGGCGCGCTGCATGCGCGACCGGCAGGTGGGCAGCGTCGTCGTCGTGGACGCCCACCGGCCGGTCGGCATCCTGACCGATCGCGATCTCACCGTGCGCGTCCTCGCCGCCGGCCTCGATCCCGGCACGACGCGCGTGAGCGAGGTCATGACGCCGTCGCCGACGACGGTGCGCGAGGATGTGACGATCGTCGACGCCGTCGGCGCCATGCGGGCGGGGCGGTTCCGGCGCTTGCCCGTCATCCGGTCCAACGGTCACCTCGTCGGCATCCTCGCGCTCGATGACGTGCTCGCGATGGCTGCGGACGAGCTCGCGCAGGTCGGTCCGCTGCTCCGGCGCGAGTCGCCGCACCGTTGGATCGGCCGGCAGACCTGAGCCACCGGTCAGGCGCTTCGCGGCGATTCCGAGAGCCCCGAAGCCCGTGTGTCGACATCGACGCGTCGACGCGCCCGCCTGACGACCCGAGCGGTGGCCGGGTCTTGCAACGATCATGGCATGGACACGCGCCGCCACCGGAGTCGACTCGGGCGCGCCATGGCGCCGATCTCGGGCACGCGTGCGCGCTCGCGTTCCCCGGCTGCACGATCGGCCGTCCGTCGGATCGAAGCAATGGGCGATCTGGCCGCGGGATCACGCGACGTCTCGGGACGCTTGACGAGCGGCGCTGTCGCGTCGTTAGTGCCGTTCGATGGTGACGGCTTCGAAACGAGCGCGCACCGCCCTCGTGCTCTCGGGCGGCGGAGCGCGTGGCGCGTATCAGGTGGGAGTCCTGCGCGGGCTCTTCGAACAGGGATTTCTCGGCCGCGAGCGTTCCGGCATCGATGTGTTCGTCGGATCGAGCGCGGGCTCCATCAACAGCGCGGCGCTCGCCGCCCATGCCGACGACTTCGAGGCCGGTATCACTCGGCTCGAGCGAGTCTGGCGTGGGATGCATCCGTCGCACGTCTATCGGACCGATGCGGCGTCACTGGGACGCATCGGATTGCGATGGGCGTGGGATCTGTCGTTCGGCGGCGCGACGCGCGACGTTCAGCCGAAAGCGCTTCTCGACACGTCGCCGCTGCGCGCGCTCCTCACGCAACACCTCCCGCTCTCGCGCATCGGTGAGCACGTCGCCGCCGGCCGCCTGGACGCGCTCGCAATCGTCGCGACGGATCTCCATACCTCGAGTGGGGTGATCTTCCTCGACGGGTCGGCGGATCTGCCCTCATGGACCCGTCGTCGGTGGCGCATCGAGCGAACGGCCATCGCCGTCGACCACCTGCTCGCGTCGAGCGCGATCCCGATCTTCTTTCCGTCCGTGGCGATCGACGGCCGCCACTACGGCGATGGCTCGATCCGGAACACGGCGCCGCTCAGCCCGGCGATCAATCTCGGCGCCCAGCGGATCATTGCGATCGGTGTCAGCGGTCCGCCGCCGCCGAGTCTGGCGCCCGGCCCCGTCGAGGTGCCGACCGTGGCGCAGATCGCGGGCGTCCTGCTCGATGCGGTCATGCTCGACGCGATCGAGGTCGACGTCGAGCACAGCGAGCGCGTGAACGCGAGCGTCGTCACGTACCCCGTGATCGGGACTGGCGACGGGTTTCGTCGCATCGATGTGCTCTGGCTTCGTCCCTCCGTGCTGGTCCGCGAGCTCGCCTCCGAGCTGGCCGATCGCATCCCTCCCGCCGTGCGCTACCTGCTGCGAGGGCTCGGGTCCGAAGCCCAAATCACCGAGCTCGCGAGCTACCTCCTGTTCGACGAGGCCTTCTGCGGCCGCTTGCTCGACCTCGGTCGCGAGGACGTGGCCGCGGATCGTGATCGGATCGCGCGCTTCTTCGCGCCCTGACCGGTTTGCCGGTGGATGTCGCGAGGTGGAGGTCCGCCGCCGGCCGGCGTATGTGGATGGCATGGCCGACGCCGGCACCGCACGCGCTCTGACCTCGCTTCGAGCCCACACGGACATTCCGCGGGCCGGCCGGTGGGCGACCCTGCGCGCGCTGCTCGGCGGGAAGCGGGAGCGCATCGACATGCTCTCGCGCCTGCAGTGGATGTACGCCGAGCGCGGCCCGGTGGTGGCGCTGAACGCCGGGCCGTTCAAGATGGTCAATCTCTTCGGCCCCGACGCCAACCGCCTGGTGCTCCTCGACCGCGATCACATCTTCTCGGCGCGGCAGCCGTGGACGATGATCATGGGCAGGATCTTCCCCAACGGCTTGCTCCTGCGCGACGGCGACGAGCACAGGGAGCATCGCAAGATCATGCACGAGGCGTTCACGCGCCCGGCGCTCCGCCAGTACCTCGAGCGCATGAACCCCATGGTCGAGCGTGGCCAGGCCGCATGGCGCGGGCAGGCGGCGCCGTTCCATGCGTTCCGGGCGTTCAAGGTGCTGACGCTCGACATCGCGGCGTCGATCTTCGTCGGCGTCGAGCTCGGGCCGGAAACGACGAAGATGAATCACGTCTTCGAGGATCTGGTGGCGGCATCGATGTCGCGCATCCGCCTGCGCATCCCCGGGCTCGAGTTCTACCGCGGCCTCGTCGGCCGTGAGTTCATGGTCGACTACTTCTCGCGCCGGATTCCGGAACGACGCGCCGGTGAGGGCGGCGACATGTTCAGTCGGCTCTGCCGTGCCGTCAGCGACGAGGGCGCCCGCTTCACCGACGCCGACGTCGTCGATCACATGATCTTCCTGATGATGGCGGCGCACGACACCACCACCAGCACGCTCACCTCGATGACGTACGAGCTCGCGCGCCATCCCGAGTGGCAGCAGCGGGTGCGCGAGGAGAGCATCACACTCGGCACGGACCGGCTCGAGTTCGACGATCTCGACAAGCTCGAAGCGCTCGGCTGGGTGATGAAGGAGACCATCCGCCGCTATCCGCCGCTACCGGTCATCCCACGCGTGGCCACCGAGAGCTTCGAGTGGTGCGGCTATGAGATTCCCAAGGGCGTGATGGTCGTGGTGTCGCCGATCCACACCCATCACATGGAAGAGTGGTGGCCCGATCCCTTCCGCTGGGATCCCGAGCGCTTCACCCCGGCGCGCGCCGAAGACGAGCGCCACACGCACTCATGGGTGCCCTTCGGTGGCGGTCCGCACCTCTGCATCGGGCTCCGCTTCGCCGAGGTGCAGGTGAAGGCGATCATGCACCAGATGTTGCGTCGCTACCGGTGGAGCGTCCCGGCCGACTATCGGATGCCGGTGCAGCAGGCGCCGATCTCGAAGCCGCTCGATGGTCTGCCGATCGAGCTCCGGGCTCTCTAGTCGTTGCAGCGGTCGCGTTCGCCGGACTTCGCCCCGGCATTTTGAGATTGCTCCTCCGCTCGCATTGCTGCGCGATGGCTCGCGCGGCTTTCGACCGGCCGCTGGAGTGCCTGGTTGGGGAGGCATCGACTTTGCGTGCGTCTTGTGCGCAACTCTGCCCGTCCCGCACTCACGGCTGTAACTCGGGCTGGGCGACCTCGCTGGCCGAGCCTGAACAGACTGCACCGGAACGCAGGACGAGAAGGCGGTTTTCTTACCGTCGGCCCGATGAAGGTATTCTGTGCGCGCGTCGAAAGGAGACTGCCATGAGGGCGAAGCTGGCTGCGGAATTCATCGGAACGTTCTGGCTTGTTCTCGGAGGCTGCGGTAGCGCTGTGCTTGCGGCGGCGTTTCCCGACGTGGGCATCGGGTTACTCGGGGTGTCCCTCGCGTTCGGTCTCACGGTGGTGAGCGGTGCGTACGCCTTCGGGCCGGTCTCCGGCGGGCACTTCAACCCGGCGGTTTCGGCGGGCCTGTGGGCGGGAGGCCGCTTCTCGACCAGCGAGCTGGTCCCGTACGTCGTCGCGCAGGTGCTCGGTGCCGTCGCCGGCGCGGCCACGCTCGCGCTCATAGCCACCGGGAAGCCCGGGTTCGATCTGGTGGCATCGGGTTTCGCTGCGAACGGCTTCGGCGAGCACTCGCCTGGCAAGTACGGGTTCGTCGCCGGCTTGGTCACGGAAGTGGTCATGACGTTCATGTTCCTCCTCGTCATCCTCGGGGCGACGCACCGCAAGGCGCCCACGGGCTTCGCGGGCCTCGCCATTGGTCTCGTCCTCACGCTCATCCACCTGATTAGCATTCCGGTCACCAACACCTCGGTGAACCCGGCGCGTAGCACGAGTCAGGCGCTGTTCGTGGGTGGCTGGGCACTCCAGCAGCTGTGGCTGTTCTGGGTGGCGCCCATCGCCGGCGCCGTGCTGGGCGGCGTGGTCCATCGGACGCTCCTTCAGCTGGAGGAAGAGCCGGACGTGGGTGGACGCTGAATCCCGTGACCACGGTATGCACGAGCCAGACGGCGTCCGCCGCCAACGTCCCTCCACCCACCGACGCAAATCGGGGCCGGCTCCGCATACCGACCCGGCTGGCATTCCCATCCCGCGATCGCTCGCGCGATGTGCCCGCTCCGGCGGCATTTCATCGTCCGTCACACCGAATCATCGCGCGCGACTCACATTCGGCGGCGGCACGCCGCCCGCGATCGGTGGGCAGACCGTCGTCGCGCCAGGCATCTGGCGCTCGGGGCGACTTCGAGAACGGCGACGGATGAGATCGCCGCCCGTCAAAGCCCGCCCGACTGCTCGAGCCGGCGCACGATCTCGAGCGTGCGCAGGTCGATCGCGCGGAGGCCGGCGAGCAGCTTCTCGATCTCCTCCTCGGCGCGGCGGTTGACGTCGTAGTCTGCATCGGCGCGTGCGTCGGCGTGCGTCGTCTGGAGGTTCTGACCGACCATGATGAGGGGCATGAGGAGCAGCTGCACGATGTTGCCGAGGAAGAGCAGGAAGGCGAAGGGATAGGGATCGAAGGGCTTTTGCGACTCCGTCTGCCAGAACATCCACGCTGCCATGAAGAACGCGAAGAAGTAGAAGGCGCCCATGGTACCGACGGCCGCCGTGACCGCTTGGCCGATCCGCGCGTTGACCCCGGTGCCCTGGACGTCCTGGCTCCGCACCCGACGTGCTCGCCGCGGGAGGGGGATGTGCCACCCCGATTCCGTCTTCGTCGTCGGGTGGCTCGGTTCCGTGGCGGTTGGTGTCATGTGACCTCCATTCGTGGCTAGAATCACGGGGACCGAGCGGGATGGGCCACGTCACGAGAAGCTGTGCCAGGTCCTGCGGCCCCACGCCCGCGGCAGCTCCCACGTTCGGCTGCTCGGAGAGGGTGATCTGACGGATTCCGCTGAGCGGATTCGCTCGTTGCGTCGCGAGGTCGTGCAGCGCATCGGGCTCCTGCGCGTGGGCCGTTCCCAGCGCGAGCAGGCAGACGGCCGTCACGATCCGCGCACGGTGCCTTGCGGGGCCCGACGCTACTGGTACTGGACGCAGAGTCGTACGGTGCGTGTCGGTCCGCCGGTGGCGTTCTTCACCTGGAAGCCGATCAGCTGCATGCCGTCGCCGGGATCGAAGATCGTAACGTTGGTCGCCGTCGCGATCCCGGCATGCGCGGCAGGAGTGCAGGCGCCGAAGGGGGCCGTGGTCGGACACGGACCCCACGGGTCGACGGGCTTCGACTCGCGCGTGTCGCGGGCAGTGAGCTGGGGCTGAACCTTCTGAGCAGTGTCGGGAAGCAGCACCGAAACCGTCGCCGTGCTGCCGGCGGCGACGTCGATCTGGTTGCAGCTCTGGGCGGCGTACACCGATCGCGCGCACGACAGGATGGCGAACACCGCAGGAAGAATCAGGAAGCGCAGTCGCGTCCGCTGCATCGATGACCTCCTTGGGTCCGTAGTCGTGCTGCGGCATACAACGCAGAGACGGGTGTCGTCCAGGTCTTCCAGGCTCGCCGGGAAGGCTTCGACGGCGTGGACCCTGGCGGTCGCGCAGATCCGGACCGCCCGCGGTGCCGCATGGGCGATTCCCACGTCCGGGAACGAAGCGGCCGGCCGATTCCGTTCGGCGCCGATTCCGAGCGGTGACGCCTGCGTCCAATCGCGACCGGGCGACTGCCGGAAGCGGGCAGGCGAATTGCATGGTGGATCCTCAGGGGGACCTTCAGATGGCGGGACCTGCGATTGCGCTGGTCGTACAGCCCGACACGTCGATCCGGCGGGAGATCGCGACGTGTCTACGCGACCTCGGCTTCTCGGTGTCCGAGTTCGACGACGAGTGCCGCTTCTACGCGCAGGCGATCCGTCTCATGTCCAATCCCGGCTGCGATCGCGAATCGATGGTCATCCTGGCCGAGCCGACCGAGTGTGCCATGCGGGACTTGAAGACCCTCCGCAGTTGCTCGCTACACACGGGTATCGTGCTCGTGGACGGCCCGGAACACGTGACGGGCGAAGGTAAGCTCAGGGCCGCGCGTCTGCGGGGCGATCGGCCCAGCCGCGACGACGTCGAACGTGCCGTCGAGGCCGCCTTCGCGGCGTCGAGGGCGGCGACACAGTAGCCTCCCTGGAGCACCGGTGCATGGCGTACCTTGACGCCGTGCCGGCAGAGGCCTACGAGCCGCACACACAGGGACGCACGTCGTGCTCGCCAGCCTACCCGGGGCCGAAGATCTGCGTCGGGCCGCGGACCAGCTCGCGGCTCGCCTACCCTACAGGCTCGCGCCGCTCGCGCGTCTCGCCTACAACTACCGGTGGTCGTGGCTCGCAGATGGCGAGGCGCATTTCTCGGGTATCGACCCCCATCGCTGGGAGGTGTGCGGCCACAATCCCGTCCGCCTGCTCCAGGAAGCATCGATGGGCGCACTCGAGCGCGCTGCGAGCGATGCCGACTTCTGCCGGCGCGCCTACGCGGCCGAAGAATGCGTGCTCGCCGAGACGCGCTTGGCGCCCGTGTGCCAGGCGGTCCCGGGCGACCGGCCGATCGCGTTCTTCTGCGCGGAGTACGGCGTGCACGGCTCGCTCCCCATCTACGCGGGCGGGCTCGGCGTGTTGGCGGGCGACCTGCTGAAGGCGGCTTCCGATGCGGGCGTCCCGCTGGTGGCCGTGGGGCTCCTGTACCGGCACGGCTACTTTCGCCAGCGGATCGACACGAGCGGCTGGCAGCAAGAGTACTGGGTGGACGTCGATCCCGAGCGGCTACCGGCGGCGCTCGTCACGGTCGACGGACGAACGCCGCGCACGGTGCGCGTCGCCATCCGCGGCCGCGACGTCGTGGCACAGATCTGGCGGGTCGACGTCGGACGCGTACCCCTCTATCTGCTCGACACGGCTCGCCCGGAGAACGGTCCCGTCGACCGCTGGATCACCAGCCGCCTCTACGCGGGCGATCGGGACACGCGCCTGGCGCAGTACGCGCTGCTGGGTGTCGGCGGCATGCGGGCGCTCCGGGCCCTCGGTATCGAGCCGGCCGTGGTCCACTTGAACGAGGGCCATGCGAGCATGGCCACGGTCGAACTCGCAGCCGAGGACGTGGCAGTGGGCCGGCCGTTCGCGGAGGCCCTCGAATCCGCACGGCGACGAACGGTCTTCACCACCCACACCCCGGTGCCGGCGGGAAACGAGACGTATTCATCCGACGAGGTGCTGCGCACGTACACGGGTCTCGCAGAGCGGCTCCGGATCGATTGGGACGAGCTCCTGCGACTCGGGCGTGTCGACCCGCGCAATCCCGCAGAGCCGTTCGGCATCACCCCGTTCGGCCTGCGGATCAGCCGCGCCGCGAACGGCGTCAGCGCTCGGCACGGTGAGGTCGCGCGCGTCATGTGGCGCGCGATCTATCCGGACCGGGCGGCGACGGAGATCCCGATCGGCCACGTCACCAACGGCGTCCACGTCGCGAGCTGGATGGCGGGGCCGATGCGCGAGCTGCTCGATCAGCATCTCGGCCCCGGATGGACTGAGCGGATGCGCGATCCGAAGACGTGGGCGGCCGTCGACGCGATTCCCGACTACGCCCTGTGGGCGACGCGACGCGCCCTGCGCGCCCGGCTCGTCGAGTACGTCCGCGAGCGGGCGACGACCGATCGGCTCGCCCGAGGCGAGAGCGCGGACTACGTGCAGCTCGCGGCACACGCCTTCGATCCCGATCGGCTGACCGTCGGCTTCGCGCGCCGGCTCGCCACCTACAAGCGCATGTACCTGCTCACCGGCAACCTTCCGCGCGCGCTGCGCCTGCTCGACGGCGATCGCGCGATACAGATCCTGCTCGCCGGCAAAGCCCATCCGCAGGACGACGGCGCCAAGCGGGTCGTGCAGCAGCTGTTCCAGGCGAAGGGCGCTCCGCGCGTGGGGGAGCGGATCGCCTATCTGCACGACTACGACATCGAGATGGCGCGCCATCTCGTGGCAGGCTGCGACGTCTGGTTGAACCTCCCGCGCCCGCCGCTCGAGGCGAGCGGGACGAGCGGCATGAAAGCCGCCATGAACGGCGGACTCAACCTGAGCGTCCTCGACGGGTGGTGGGTCGAAGGTCACGACGGGGAGAACGGGTGGGCGATCGGCGGCGATCCGGCGACCGACACCGAGCTGCAGGACAAGCAGGACGCCGACGCGACGCTCGACCTGATCGAGCGCGAGGTCGTGCCCCGCTTCTACGAGCGCGACGGCGAGGACGTGCCGCGAGCGTGGATGAAGATGGTGAAGGCCGCCATCAAGACCGCGGGCCTGCGTTTCGGGGCGCAGCGGATGCTCGCGGACTACGTCGAGCGGGTCTACCAGCCGACCCTCGCCGAGCGCCGGTAGACGTCCCACGGCCGGGCCCGAGGGACGCGCGCTACTGTCCGGGGCGCTGGGCCCTGATGCCTGCTTCCTCGTCGAGCGCCTTCCCGAGCTTCAGGAGGTCGCGACTGTCGTGCAGCACCTTGTCCATCGCGAAGGTGTGCCACTCGATTTCGATCGCGCCGTACGTGCGCTCGAGATCGTGGAAGCGCTCGAGGCCGCGCGGGTACCATTCGGCATTGGCGCTCTTCATCCCGTCGAGCGTGCGCAACGTGCGGCGGAGCTGCGTCTTCGCCGCTGCGAGGTAGCTGAGCGCCGCCTGCGCCGGCACGGGGCGCTTGTGGCACACGGCGCAGCGCGCGCCGAGCTCGCTCGGCGACGGCAGGCTCGTCGCCATCGCACCGTGACACGTGTAGCAGGTGGCGCCGGTACCTTCGCTGGCGAGCTTGCGCGCGTGGATCGTCTTGCCGAAGGCCGTGAACTCCTTCTGGTGGCACGCGCCGCAGGTGGCGGGGAGCCGGGTCGGATGGACGAGGCTCTTTGCGTCCGAGACGGGAAGGACGTCCTTGTGGGCGAGCGTCTGATCGGTCGCATTCGGGTCGCCGCCGTGGCACTTCTCGCAGGTCACCCCGCCGCGTCCGTGCGCGGAGCCTCGCCAGTCCTCGAAGCTGTGGCCGAGCGAGATGCCGAGTCGCTCGGTCTCGTGGCAGGACACGCACTGGCTGGTTTCGGCGGCCGCGGCCGCAGCCGCGAGACCGAGGATCGCGGAAAACACCATCGCGGCGACGGGGCCATGAGATCGCCGACCCCGAGCCGCGCCACTACCCCACTGGTGTCGTTTCATGCGACCTCCCTTCGACGGACGGTCCCTACTGCCGCTTGCAGGCGGCGAGAGCAAATCGCGCGCGCCATCCAGTGCACGCATTCGTCGAGCGTCCACGGCTGCGTTGACAGTCCCGGGGGTCGGGTCGTACCTCTGTCGCCACGTTCGTGGGCGGCATGCGACCGATGCGGGTGGGGCGGGCCGCCGCTCGTGCACACGGGTGTCGCCTGGGCGCGTTCGCGACGTTGCTCGGCGTCGTCGTCCTCGGTGCCGGCGTTGCGGCCGGTGCCGACGAACCCTCGGCGGAGGACTGTCTCGCCTGTCACGGCGACGAGGGAGTGACTACCGAGGCCGGGCGCCCGGTCGCGGTGATCGATCCCAAGGACTTCTCGGCGTCCGCGCACGGCGACATGTCGTGCGCCACCTGCCACGACGATGCGACCGACCTGCCGCACGAGAAGCCGCCTGCTCGGGTCGGCCTCGGTCCGTGTAGCACGTGTCACGCGGACGAGGTGGACGAGTTCCACGCCAGCGTGCACGGGATGCCAAAGGGCGCGAACCTTCCCGATCGTGCCACGTGCCGGGACTGTCACGGCGATGTGCACACGGTGCGGCCGCACGATGACCCGAAGTCGCTCGCACACCGGAGCCGGATCGCGCAACAGTGCGCACGATGCCACGCCGATCGGGCACTGGTGGAGCGGTTCGGCATTCCGGTCGTACGGCCGGTCGAGGCGTATTCCCAGAGCGCCCACGCACGCGCCGTCGCTGCCGGCAAGCACGGGGCGGTCTGCTCGGACTGCCATGGCGCGCATGCGATCCGGCGCAGCGACGATCCGCTGTCGTCGATCTCGCGCGCGAAGGTGTCGACGACGTGTGGCACGTGCCACGCGGACGTGTTCGCGGCGTATCGTGACAGCGTCCACGGCATCGCGGCGGCACGCGGCGTCGGGGAAGCACCCATCTGCACGGACTGCCACGGGGAGCACCGGATTCTCGGCCCGTCCGAGCCGACCTCGCCGGTATTCACGGCCAACGTCGCCGGCGAGACCTGCGGCCGATGTCACCGGGACGCGCGCCTCGGCGAGAAGTACGGCATACCGGTGGCGAACGTCGAAGCGTTCGAGGACAGCTTCCACGGGCTGGCCCTGCGCGGCGGCAAGCTGACGGTCGCGAACTGTGCGAGCTGTCACGGCGTTCACGACATCCGCCCGTCGAGCGACCCGCGTTCGCACGTCCATCCGACGAACCTGGCGGAGACGTGCGGCAAGTGCCATCCCGGCGCCGGCACGAACCTGCAGCTCGGTCCCGTGCATGCGGCGACGACCTCCGTCGGCGGCGGCGTCGCGTGGGTGCGGTTTCTCTACCTGTGGCTGATCGGCGTCACGATCGGCGGCATGGTGGCCCACAACGTCGTCGATCTCGCGCGCAAGGCGACGACGCCCCTCGCGCCGCCGGCACCGCTCCCCGTCGTGCCCGAGCGTCTCCCGCGCGCACTGCGCTGGCAGCACGGCCTCGTCATGCTGAGCTTCCCGGTGCTCGTCTACACGGGCTTCGCCCTCACGTATCCCGCGTCGTGGTGGGCGGTGCCGCTCGTTCACTGGGAGACGAAGCTCGGTCTGCGCGGCCTTCTCCATCGGACGGCCGCCGTCGTGCTCGTCGTCGCGCTCGCGTGGCATGCGGTCCACATCGCCGTGAGCGCCCGGCTGCGCGCGTGCCTGCGCGGAGCGCTGCCCTCACGCCGGGACGTACGGCTGTTCGGCGAGATGCTCGCCTATTGGAGCGGTCGCCGCCCGAACCCACCGCACGTCGGGACGTGGCACTACGCGGAGAAGGCCGAGTACTGGGCGTTCCTGTGGGGCTCCGTGCTCATGGTCGTCACGGGATGCCTCCTCTGGTTCGAGAACCTGACGCTGCGCTGGCTTCCGAGCTGGGTGGCGGACGTCGCAACCGCCATCCACTTCTACGAGGCCGTCCTCGCGACGCTCGCGATCCTCGTCTGGCATCTCTACTGGGTGGTGTTCGATCCCGCCGTGTACCCGATGGACTGGGCCTGGTGGAGCGGGCAGTCGCCACCGCACCGCGTGCACGAGCGTCTTCCCGGCACGGGTGAGCCGACCGACGGCAACGAAACCGACGGCGAGGACCGATGAGCGAGTGGGGACGCCCGTCCCCTACGACTTCCATCGTTTGATGGAACGTGCGAAGGGTCGTGCGCTGCTCCGAGCTCGGACAGGCCATCGTCACCCACCTGTAGGGTCCATAGAGGGAGGTCGAATGACTCGCTATCTGCGTTACGTCGTCATCGGGGTGGTGCTCGCCACCGGGCTCGCTGGATCCGCCGCTGCCAAGCCCTGCACGCGGGAGGCCTGCAGCAAGGTCATCAAGTCGTGCCGGAAAACGACCTGCGCCGGCTACAAGGGGGCGATGCGGGCAAACTGCCGGAGGGCCTGCAGCAGGACCATCCTCCACAACGTCTGCCCCAACCACCCGGAGATCTGCGCATAGGTAGCAACGCTCGTGTGACGATGGCGTCGATGATCAGCCCTTGATGAACGCGAGCAGGTCGGCGTTGATCGTCTCCGCATGCGTCGTGGGCATGCCGTGCGGGAAGCCCTTGTAGCCCCCCCACTCTCCCGGCCGGACGAGCGTGTGGCGGCTAGCGCCGATCGCGGACCTGCCTACGCACCGCCGACGGCCGCGACGTCGGGAACGCTCCCGTGAGCCACGTGCCGGCGAGCGGGTCCTCGCCGGCGAGGAACATCTCCAACTGGGGAAAGTCGTCGTAGCCCCAGAAGAGCTCCTCGCCGACCTCCATCGACGGTACGCCGAACACGCCGCGCGCGATCGCCTCGTCGGTCTGGCGGCGGAGGCGGTCCTTGACCTCGGGCTCGGCGGCCTTGGAGACGAGCGCGGCGCCGTCGAGCCCGATCTCGTCGACGACCTGCCTCACGACCGCCGGCTCGCTCACGTGGAGGCTTCGCACCCAGACCGCCTGGAAGAGGGCGTCGACGAGCGCGTGCCGCGACGTCGAGTCGAGCGCGAGCGAGGACACGCGCAGCGCGAGCAGCGGATTGAACGGATGGAAGGCCGGCGCGTTCATGGGTACGCCGAGCCGCATCGCCTTGCGGACGATGTTCTTCACCATCCAACGGCTCTTGGCGGGGATCTCGGCGGGACCGAGCTGGCCGTGGGCCCCGAGGAGCCCCGCGAACAGCACGGGAACGGGCTCGATCGTGCATCCGAACTTGGCCGCCAGGGCGGGAAGCTGCGTCCAGGCGAGGTACGCGTTGTTGGAGATGTAATCGAACGAGAACCGGATGACGCGGCCCGACATGCGTGCGATTCCCCGCTACCACACGGACCGAGCCCATCGAAGCCCTCGCCCCTCTTGGGAGGCGATGCGAAGGAGGCCGACGCGCGCGTGGCGGGTGCCGTGGAAGCGATCGATCCGCCCGGATCGTCACGTTATCCTCGTGGAGCACGCTCGCCCACGCGTGGTCCCGGAGCTGCTCGACGATCCGCCGCTGGCCACACGTTGACGGGCCGATCGCCGGGTGTCGCTCGTCAGTTCGCAGGCATCGGGCACGCCGACTTGGCGGAGTGCTCGAGGAGGATGCGCCGCACTTCCTCGATGGTCTGTGGCGCATCCTGCATGCCCGAGTGGGGGCTTCGCACGATCAGCTCGGAGGCGACGCCGTCGACGTGCGCGCTCTCGTACTTCACGACTCCATCGCCGGCCCGGTCGAGAGGCGAATCGTCGTCGACGGAGATGATCGAGTGCGCGGTGACCGTCGGCGTCACCGGAATGCTCGCGAGCTTCTTGATGAACGGGTGTCCGGGCGACATGTTGTCGATGCTGGTCGGGATCTGGATCCCGCTCGCGCCCGCCGCTGCGAGCGTCGTGAGAGTCGTACCGACGCGAGCGACGTCGCTGGGGAGGCGGATCAGATACGCCGCGAGCCGCCGCACGATTTGAGGACCGGCGAGGTAGCTCCCGCGGTGCGGTGTGGCCATGAAGACGACCTCCGTCACGAAGGGGAGGGGCGTTACGAACATCACGTCGTGGACGAGCTCCTTGTCATCGGGCTTGAAGGCGACCTGGTCGAAGGGTGTGTCGGTGACGTTCCTCCAGAAGGCGTCGCCCGAATCGACCACGGTGAGCTTGGTGAGGAGCCCGCCCTGACTGTGGCCCATCACGACCATGTCGCGCGCGCACGGATCCACGCCGCTCGGATCGGCACGATCGACCGCTTTGGTGAGGGCATCGCGAAGCTGGTAGCCGGAGAACACGATGGGATTCCCCGAGTCGTACGTGAAGAACCAGAAGGTGTACCGCGTGCGGAGCCGGGGATCGGCGAGCAGATCATTGACCATGTTGGCCCAGCGCGCGGAGCTCGAGGCCGTGCCGTGCACGAACACCACCGGGATGCGGCCCTTCTTGTAGGGGCGTAGCGCGACGAGCGCGCTCTGGCCCTGGAGGCCGAGCGCGTGGCCCAGGAAGACCTGCACCTCCTGCTTCCAGAACTGTGACTCCGCCAGCGAGGCCGCGAGCGCGGCGGTCGGTTCCGCTTCGAGGGGCACCGCGCGGCCGTCGACCTCGACTGTCCTGGTGTCCAGGCCCGCGAGCAGCTCCATCCGGCCGCTGAGATCTCCCGTGCGGAGGCCCGCGAGCGGGGAATCGATGATCAGCACCCCGGTCAACGGTATGCGCACCAGGGGGCCGACCGGGACCACCGGCACCACACCCGGCAGCGGACGGGTCTTCGCCGCGAGCGGGGCGCCGATGCCCGGACGCCGGTATCGGTTCCGGAGCCCCCTCACCTCGATCTCGGTGACCGGCTGAAGGTCGTAGAGCTGGGCGCCGTCCATCTCCAGGATGTCGGGCGGAACGGACACGCTGATGCGCCCGAACGGCAGCTCGACCACGCGATCCCCACCACTCACGGGGATCGTGCCCTTCTTCGTCCGTACGAAGGACAAGGTGAGCGCGCGGTTGTACAGATCGGCGGCGATGCGCTCGCGCGGGTCGAGGGGGTCGGGCCGAGCCCGCCCGCCCTCCGGGAAGAGGAATGCGTAGGCGTAGACGACCGTCGCCGCGTACTGCCCCTGCTGTTTGGTCTCCTCGGCTCGCAGGAACGAGAGCTCGGCCAACGCGAAGAGCGCGTTCGGGGGCAATCCTTCTGCGAGCGCATATGCGTGCAGGTTCGCGAGGGCGGCGTCCGGATGGTACCTGTACGCCTGCAGCAGGTCGTAGCGGCGGAGCTCGATCAGCGAGGCGTCGCTCGGCTCGTCGTCGGTGAGGGCGCTGCGGGTCAGGTAGAGCTGGACCTCGCGAGGATCGGCGATCCGGATGCCGATCGGGGCCGTACAGCCGCCCAGGAGGATCATCAGCGCGACGACCCGGATTGCATTTCGGTGTCGGAGCGTGCGTTCCATGGTCGAGCAGGCTGGCGTCAATCGCCTTCCCTCGTCCAACGCCTGCGGCGGTCGCGCGGTATGGCGGTAGTGGGTCTCACCTTTCTGGTACCGCGTGCAAGTTGCTTGCCGATCCCCCGGTCCCGTCGCGCATTCCGACGACGTTCGCCTTGTCGCCCATGCGAAGAACGGCGCGCGGCTCTTCGCGAGGCTCGGAATGGGCGCCGGTTGACTCGTGCCGCTGACTGGTCTCTGTCGGAGAGGCGCATGCTCTTTTCACCCCACGAGCACTTCGACAACGCGGCGGCGGCCAACCGCCACATCGACGTGCGCCCGCTCGCTGCCGCCATGGGGGCGGAGATCGCGGGGGTCGATTGCGCGAACGTCGGTGACGCCGCCTTTGCCGAGATCGAGGCGGCGCTGTTCCGGCACAAGATGATCTACTTTCGCGGCCAGCAACACATGGCGCATGCCGATCAGTCCGCGTTCAGCCGCCGCTTCGGCGCGTTTGCAGAGGATGCGTACACCCGAGGCGTCCCCGGGTTTCCCGAGGTGCAGCCGCTGATCAAGGAGGCCGATGAACGCACCGGCCTTCTGTTCGGGTCGGGCTGGCATACCGATTCGGCCTTCTTGCCCGAGCCGCCGGCGATCAGCTTGCTGCGCTCGATCGAGGTCCCGCCCTTCGGCGGCGACACCATGTGGGCGAACTGCGCGCTCGCGTATCGGTCGTTGAGCCCGACGATGCAGGGCCTCGTGAAGGGTCTCAAGGTGCACATGTCGATGGGCAACGTCCTCGAGTCCGCGCGTGTCCATGCGGCGCCGGCCGACAACGCCATCGGGAGGCTCGCGCAGACGAAGGGGATGGCGACGCTTCCCGACGATGTCACGCGCAAGGTGCGGGGCTCCTTCCATCCGCTCGTGCGCACCCACCCACGCACCGGCGAGCAGGCACTCTATTGCGACCAGACCTATGCCGCGGGGATCGAGGGGCTGGCACCGCAAGAGGCGGGGCCGATTCTCAAGTTCCTCGTCGAGCACATCACCCAGCCCGCCTTCACCTGCCGCCTGCGCTGGGAGGCCGGCATGTTCGTCATGTGGGACAACCGGCTGTGCCTGCATCAAGCGTTCAACGACTACGACGGCTACAGGCGAGAGCTCTACCGCAGCACGGTCGCGGGTGAGCGCCCGGTCTAGCGCCCTACGTCGCGCAGCGGATCGCCGAGCCGGAAGGCTTGCCGCGAGCAGTGGACGTCGCGGGTTGCCGATGGGGCAGTGGCGGCGGGCCACCACTCTCGGGGTATTCTATCCCCATGACTGACCCCGACGTCCGCGGACCCGATACGATCCGCACCCGCAAGCGCGGCATCTGGCTGCTCAAGAATCCCGCCACGAACAAGGGCCTCGCGTTCACGCCTGACGAGCGCGATCGTTTCGGGCTGCACGGTCTGCTGCCTCCGGCGACGCTGTCGATCGAGCAGCAGGCGGAGCTCGAGGTCGAGCACGTGCGCGCGAAGTCCGAAAGCCTCGAGAAGTACATCGGTCTCGCAGCGCTCCTGCACCGCAATGAGGTGCTCTTCTACCGGGTCCTCGTCGAGAACCTCCAGGAGCTCATGCCCATCGTCTACACACCGACGGTCGGCGAGGCGTGCCAGCGCTATAGCCACATCGTGCGCGACATGCGCGGCATCTGGCTCACGCCCGAAGACGTCGGGCGGATCCCTGATCGCCTGCGCAACTACCCGTATCGGGACATCCGGCTGATCGTGGTCACGGACAACGAGCGCATCCTGGGCCTTGGCGATCAGGGCGCCGGGGGCATGGGGATTCCGGTCGGCAAGATCGCTCTGTACGTCGCGGGGGCGGGGATCCACCCCTCGAAGGTCCTGCCGGTCAGCCTGGACGTCGGTACGAACAACCCGGCGCTCCTCGACGATCCGCTCTACATCGGCCATCGCGAGCGACGGCTCGGCAGGGAGGCATACGACGACTTCATCGAGGCTTTCGTGGAGGGTGTGCGCACGGTCTTCCCGCGCGCGGTCGTGCAGTGGGAGGACTTCCACAAGCGCAATGCCTTCCGCATCCTCGACAAGTACCGCCGGCGCATCCCCTCGTTCAACGACGACATCCAGGGAACGGCGGCCGTCGCCGTCGCGGCCATGCTGGCGGCGCTACGCATCACGAAGCAGCCGATCGTCGAGCAGCGCGTGCTCTTCATGGGAGCAGGCGAGGCCTGCAGCGGCATCGCGCGCTTGGTCGAGGCGGCGATGCTGGAGGGCGGGGCTTCCCCCGGGACGGTTCGTGCCTCGCGGTTCGTCTTCGACAGGCGAGGGCTCCTGCGGGAAGGCGCCGAGATCGACGACCCCCACAAGCGCACGCTCGCCGTCCCGCGTGACGTGCTGGTGCACTTCGGGCTGGACGTGCTCGAGGCACCCACGCCCGAGGATGTGATCCGCCGGGTGAAGCCCACCATCCTGATCGGCGCCACGGCCGCGCCCGGAAGCTTCCGGAGAACGATGATCGAGGAGATGGCACGCCACGTGGCGCGGCCGATAGTGATGCCGCTGTCGAACCCCACCAGCAAGGCGGAGTGCTCGGCGCAAGAAGCGATCGCGTGGAGTGACGGGCGCGCCCTAGTCGCGACCGGGAGCCCCTTCGCCGACGTCGTGCACGACGGCGTCCGGCACGTGATCGGCCAGGCGAACAACGTCTTCGTCTTCCCGGGCGTTGGCTTGGGTACCGTGCTGTCGGAGATCCGCGAGGTCGACGAGTCGATCTTCCTGGTCGCGGCTCGCGAGCTGGCCGGCTGTGTGAGCGAGGCGCGCCTCGGCCAGGGTGCGCTCGTCCCCCAGACGTCCGAGCTCCGGGCCGTCAGCGCCCGGGTGGCGGCGGCGGTCGTGCGCCACGCGAGCGAGCGTGGGGTCGGCCGCCGTTTCGCGGACGACGAGGTGGAGCGCTGCGTGGCGGCGGCCTCCTGGTATCCGGACTACGTCCCGGTCGTGCCCGCGTGAGACCCTGGGGCGCTCGACTGCCGTAGCGCACCACCGTCGCCGGCGAGCGTCCGGTCTAGCGCTTCCCGAGCGCCTTCACGTCGCTCTTCAACAGCGCCACGCGATCGAGGAGCGCGCTCCGGACGGCGCGGTCGATCGCCTTCGCGGCGCGGGAGCGCAGGCGCTTTCCGCAGGCAGCGAAGGCCCGGATCGCCGGACGAAGGGCGCGGCGGCGGTCCTTTGGTGTGGCCGCCGTGCTGCCCGCCTGGACGGACGCGTCCGCGGTCGCGAGGGCGGCGAGGACCTTGTCGCGGAGCGTGCCCGCGGGAAGCTGCACGCCGACGTCGGCGGCGAGCTGCGCGATCCGGCACGTGACCGAAACGAAGGTCGCCTCGGACGCGCACGGGGGGAGCGTCGTCGTGGTCGTGCTCGTCGAGGTCGTCGTGGGCGGTCCGGAGCCGAACTCGAACGCGCCGAGGTCGACGACGCCGGATGCGATCCGCACGTTCCCGTCGGCGTCGGTCGCCGGCAGCCCCGCGGGTGGCGCATTCGTGCCGGCGTTCACGAGCGAGGAAGCCGGCTTCAGGTGATAGTCGGCGCCGGTCGCGTCGACGAAGAGGGGATCGACGGCGAAGAGGGGCGCGCCGAGGCTCGCGCCGTTCAGCTCGTCCGGGACCCCGTTGCCGAAGAGATCGTTGAACCCCGCGACGAAGCTGAGCTGCGCGGACGCCGGCAGGTCGACGCCCGCGCTCGTCGCCCTCGACAGGATGTTGTTGAACACGTTGAGGGTGAGCGTGCTCGCCGGCGATACCGACTTGACCGAGAGCGCATCGTCGCCCGCGTGGTCGACCGTGTTGTTGAGCACGTTCACCGTCGCGTGCACGGAGTCGAGCGTGTACGCGGTGATCCCGTCGACCGTGACGTCGTGCACGACGTTGCTGAGGACGTTCACCGTGATCTGCCCGCCGCCGCGCATGTCGAGGTTGATGCCGTCGTATCCCGACGTGGCCGCCGTGATGCGGTTGCCGAGGAGGGTCAGCGTCGTCGATCCGCTGGGTGCCGCCATGAGCGAGTCGACCACGTACCCACCCGAGGCGAGGATGGAGTTCTGGATCACGACGTCGACCGGCACGTCGGGATCGACGAGCACCGTCGACCCGCCGGACGTGCTGCTGATGGAGCAACGGTCGATCGTGACGCGGTCGCCGCCCGCCCCCAGGAACTGGTTCACCCGGATGCCCGCGTTGCTGAGGGTGAGTCCCTGGAGGAGAACCGTGCTCGGCCCGCTCGCGTTCGCGACGATCATGACGCCGTGGGGCGTGACGGTTCCGCCGATCACCGGCGTCACGCCGGTAGCGCCGGTGAGAGTCACGCTGCGGTCGATCATCAGGGTCTCGCCGATGGGCGCCGTCGTGACGATCTCGATGCGGTCGCCGTCGCCGGCGCCGTCGAGGCACGCCTGCAGCGTCGTCCCGCACGGAGGCGCGCCGGGATACGTGCGCGTCTCGGCGAGGGCCGCCGGCGCCGCTGCCAGCGCGAGGACGATGACGAGCGACGGGATTCGCCGGAGGTCGGACATGCGCGGGTGATAGCAAGGGGCGTCGCGCAGCAGCAAACCCGCCAGGAACGGTGCCGACGATTGCGCCACGCCACTGGCGATGGTGAGGGTGCGTGCGGCTTCCGGTGGCAAACGGGCGCGCCAGGTGGTAGCAGGGGGCCGCAGGAGGAGGCGGTGATGGGTGGAGGTTCCGTTCGACTGCTCGCCATCGTAGCGTCGGTCGCGGCAGCGCTGATACCGGGAGATGCTTCGGCACGAACGATTCGCCGATCGTGTCGCGACGGCCTCATCGCGCATCGCGCCGACGACGCCGGGCGAACGAACGTGGCGTGCGACGTCGACGGACAGTGCGACAACGTGTGCGCCTTCGAAGTGCCGCTATGCGGGGCGTCGGCGTGCGAGGCCACGACGCTCACCGTCCCGGTGGGGAGCACGCGGCGCGAGCGCGCCGCCTTGTCGCCCGGCGCGGCGCCGACGCAGCTCGTGCTGCGTTGCCGTCCGACGCCGCGCATCGTCCACTGCGTCACGGTCACGACGACGACCAGCGCGTCGAGCACCACGAGGCCCGCACACTTGCCCGGCCCCGGCGCAACGACGACCACGAGCCTGCCCCTGGGGGTGCCTGCTGCGCCGACCTCGACGAGCACGACGCGCACCATCCCGACCATCACTACCACGACCACGTTGGCGGTCCCGTGCCGGAAGGACGCCGACTGCAACGGACTGGACACCACGTGTGTCGTCGGCTCCTGCAGTCGCGACTTCACCTGCGTGCAGACGTGCGTGTGCGTCTCACCGAGGGGCGACCGAACGTGCGTGCTGGACTTCGCCACGCCGTGCCTCGTGCCCGACGACTGCCCGGACCTGGGCGGTTCGGCCTGTCGCCTGTGCTACCTGAACAGCTGCGTGACGGCGCCGGCTCCAGCCTGCTTCTGACGGGTCACGCTCCTAGCAGGCTGCTGAAAAACCCCGCCTACTGCGGCGAGCGATCGCTGCGCGAGACGGGCGGCCTCGTCGCTTCGCTGCTCAACGTAGCGCAGAGGCTACGTTTCCGCTGCTCGCTCCTCGGGCGCCCGTCTCGCTTTGCGCTCGCTCGCCTCGCTACGGCGCGGTTTTTCAGCAGCCTGCTAGGGACCGACACCTCAGCTTCGCGCCGCGACTTCGAGGAACGCGGTCTTGAAGCGCGCCATGTCGCCGGAGCTGCCGATGGAGATGCGGACGTGCGTCGGCCACACCGGCCAGGGCCGGCCGACGTAGACGCTGCGCTGCTTCAGTCCCTCGATCACCTGCGCCGTCGGCATGCGCGCGTCGACCATGAGGTGGTTCGCCACCGACGGGGTGTAGCGGAAGCCGTGGTCGTCGAAGAAGCGCATCACGTCGCTCCGGCGCTCGGCGTTGGCGCGTTTGCGCGCGGCGATGAGGTCGGTCTCGCCGAGCGCGGCACGGGCCGCGGCCGTCGCGGTGGCGGGCATCGCGCCCGCGTTCCAGGCCGTCATGCGCGCGAGGAGGTCCTTGCGCGCGATCGCGAAGCCGGCGCGCAGGCCCGCCATGCCGAAGATCTTCGAGAACGTGCGCAGCAGGACGACGTTCTTCCCGGCGCGGATCAGGTCGGTGCCGCGCGGCTCGTCGCAGAGATGGACGTACGCCTCGTCGAGCAGGATCACCGCATCCGGCGGCGCGGACGCCACCAGCGCGTCGATCTCCGCGCGGGGCGTCACCGTTCCGGTCGGGTTGTTCGGATTGCAGACGTAGAACAGGCCGACGGGCTGCGCCCTCGACACCGCCAGCATCGCCGGCAGGTCGTGCGAGGCGTCCGGACGCAGTGGCACGCGCACGACCGGCGCGCCGATGAACGTCGCGGCGGCGGCCGCGGCCTCGTAGCCCGGCTCGGCGACGACCAACGCGCGCGCCGGCGACGTGAACGCGATCACCGCGTGATGGAGGGCGAGGCTCGACCCCGGGTACACGGCGAAGTGCTCCGGCTCGAGCTGGTCGAGCGCCGCGGCGGTCCGCACCAGGGCGTCGGTCTCCGGATACTGGTAGCGGTTCCCTCGTCGGGCGGCCTCGGCCAGGGCGGCGAGCGCGAGCTCCGACGGCCCGTCGGGAAACTCGTTGGCGTTGATCTTGACGGCATCGTCCGGGATGGCGCCGGCGTTCGAGAGCTGCGCGAGCGCGCGCTCGCCGCCGAGGGACGCCCCCGCCACGCCGGCGCCCGCGAGCGCCGCGACACGGAGCATCTGGCGGCGCGTGAAGCCGCGCGCCCCGAGCGCCTCGACCGACTCGCGTCCCAGCCGGGACGCCACGATGTCGACGACCTTCATCATCACCTCCGGATGCGCGCGTGCCCTATCGCGGATGGCAGCCCACGCAAGTGTCTGAGCCGAGGCGCTCGTGAACGACGCCGCGGCTCCTCCTGTCCCAAGGGGCAGCTTGTAGCCCGCGCGCGTGCGTGGTCGAGTGCGGCGATGGCGAAGGAGCCTGGCCGGAAGAGCGCGGCGGCCGGGGAGACGCGGCCCGAAGCGGCGCGCTTCGCTCCTGCGGACACCGCCGTCGTATTCGTCGATCCCCAGGTTTCATTGCACATGGGGTGCCGGCCACCGACGAAGTCGTCTCGGCGATGCCTGTGGCGTCATCCTCACGTTAGCGTCCAACGCGAAGAAGCAAATTGGCTAACCGGCGGAGCGTGAAGGAGAGCTGCGATGCTGGCGAACCCCAAGCCGTACCTCGCCCGTGCCCGGCACGAGGGCTGGGCCCTCGGTGGCTTCAACGTCTTCAATCTGGAGTCCGCGCGCGCCGTGATCCAGGCGGGCGCCGAGTCGAAGGCGCCGCTGCTGGTGCAGACCTCCGAGGGTGCCGTCAAGCATCTGGGCCTACGCAACGCGGTGGCGATCGTCCGCCAGCTCGCGGATGCGACGGATGCCCCGGTCGCGCTGCACCTCGATCACGGCAAGAGCGAGGAGCTCGCCCGCGCCGCAGTCGACGCCGGCTATACCTCGGTGATGATCGACGCCTCGCGCGAGACGTTTGAGGAGAACATGCGCGAGACCGAGCACATCGTCGAGTACGCGCACTCGCGCAACGTACATGTCGAAGCCGAGCTCGGTACGCTCGGCGGGGTCGAGGATCTCGGCGAGACGGCGGCCCGCTCGATGCTCACCGACCCGGACCAGGCGGTACGGTTCGCGAATGAGACCCGCGTCGACGCCCTGGCCATCGCGATCGGCACTTCGCACGGCGCATACAAGTTCAAAGGCACACCGCATCTCGACCTGGAGCGCCTCAAGGCCATTGCCGCGCGAATCCCGCAGCCGATCGTCCTGCACGGGGCGTCCTCGCTGTCACCGGACGCGGTGGCGCTTGCCGAACGCTACGGTGCGACGCTGCCGCATGCACGAGGCATCCCACCCGAGCTCATCCGACAGGCGGTTGCGCTGGGGATCGCCAAGGTGAACACGGACTCCGACCTACGCCTCGCCGCCATCGGGCGGCTTCGTCAGGTGCTGGCGCTGCGCCCGGACATCTTCAACCTCTACGAGCTCATGGGCGAGGTCGAGGTCGCGATCCGCAACGAGACCGCGGCGCGCATCCGCATGCTCGGCAGCAACGACAAGGCGTGACGGCTGGTCGAGTCCCCGCGCGCCGTGCGAACAACGGAGGATCACATGGCTTTGCGGCCTCGCCGTTCCATTCACTGGCTCGCAGTCGTTCTGTCGATCGTGTTCGGATCCGCTGCCGCCGCGTTGTCCCAGGACGTGTCACGACCCGGTCCGCGCACCGACCGATCGCGTGCCCCGTCGCGGGCCGACGTCGCCGACGAGGCCCCCTACCTGGCCGAGAACGCCGCCGCCATGAGGAAGATGATGCACGACATGGCGGTGAGCCCGACGGGCGACGTCGACCGGGACTTCGTGGCGATGATGGTGCCGCATCATCAGGGCGCGATCGACATGGCGATCGCGGTGCTCCGATACGGACACAACGAGCAGCTCAAGCGCTTGGCTCAGGAGATCATCGTGACCCAGCAGCAGGAGATCGCCGCGATGCGGCTCGGAGTCGGTGAGTCACTGCCGCCGTCCGTTCCGTCGCCCACCCAGCCGTCGCCCGATCGTTGGAGCCGACCATGACGCGTGCTCTTCTCACCATGGCCCTGCTCGCGAGCGCCCTGCTCGGAACTCCGGCCTGCGCCGGACAGGCCCCCGGCGCGGCATCCGATCCGGACGTGCCGGTGAGCCATCACGACCGCGTCTATGTCGCAGAGCAGTTCTCGAACACGGTCTCGGTGACCGATCCCGTCGACAACAAGCTCCTCGGCGTCATCCGCCTTGGCGATCCGCAGCCCGCGAACCTGAGTCCCCTCTACAGGGGACAGGTACTCGTGCACGGCATGGGCTTCTCCCCCGATCATCGGACCATTGCCGTCGTTTCGATCGGCACCAACTCGGTCACCTTCATCGACACGACGACCAACGGCGTGAAGCACACGACCTACGTCGGGCGCGCTCCACATGAAGCCTTCTTCACGCCCGACGGCGCCGAAGTGTGGGTCACCGTGCGTGGCGAGGACTACGTCGCCGTGCTCGACGGGCGCACGTTCGACGAAAAGACGCGCGTCAAGGTTCCGGCAGGGCCGGGCATGCAGATCTTCTCGCCGGATGGGAAGTACGGCTATGTTTGTTCATCCTTCAATCCCGAGACGGTCGTGGTCTCCGTCGCCGACCATCGGATCGTCGGGCGCGTGACGCAGGCGAGCGCGTTCTGCCCGAACATCGCCGCCACACCCGACGGGAACCAGGTCTGGTTCACGCTGAAGGACGTCGGAAAGACGCAGGTGTTCGACGCCCATCCGTCGTTCGCCCTGCTGAAGACGCTCGACACGGGCCCCATCACCAATCACGTCAACTTCGCGCACAATCGCGCCGGCACGTTCGCGTACGTTACCGTGGGCGGTCTGGATGAGGTCAAGGCGTTCCGCACCGACGACTTCGAGCAGGTCGCCACGATCCCCGTGGGGCACCTGCCGCACGGCGTGTGGCCATCCGGCGATGGGACGCGGGTCTATGTCGGACTCGAGAACGCCGATGCGCTTGCCGCGATCGACACGCTCACCAACTCGGTGATCGCGACCGTTCCGATCGGCCAGGCGGCGCAGGCCCTCGCCTACGTGCCCAACGCAGTGCCGGAGGGTGACGGCACGCGGAACCTGCAGCCGCTCGGCGTCGCCGGTGAGGCCGCCCATCTCGAGCTTGGGTCCGTCGGCAGGAGAGACGGCAAGGCCCCGACGAGCGTGTCGCTGTTCGATCAGGGGCTATCGCAGGTCCTCGAGGCGTCGGTCACGGGCCTGGCGCCGAAACAGCCGTACGTGCTCGCCCTCGCCGCCCGACAGGACGGCAGCGGATCGCTCGAGCCCTTGTCGGTCTTCACGACCAATCCCGCGGGGTCGGCCATCGTCAACGCCGTCGGCCCGATCCGGCAGATCGTGCAGAGCGATACGCCGGCAGAGCGCCGCTATCTGGTGATCGTCTCCGGCACGGCAGCCGAGCTCGGCTCGCCGGTTCAGGTGCAGGTCCAATGAATCCCTCGAGCGTCGGGGTTCGACGACCCGTTGCGCCTCATCGGAGGCGAGGTTAGCGGCGATGAATCCCGCAGCGGAGCTCACGCCGACCATTCTGCTCCTCTTCGTCGGTATCCTGGCGATCCTCTGCGCGCGGCCGCTTCGGCTGAGTCCGATCGTGGGCTACATCGTCGCAGGTGCGGCGCTGGGGCCGCATGGCCTGAGCGTCGTCCCCGAGGGCGAGACGACGCATCTCCTCGCGGACCTCGGCGTCGCCTTCCTGCTGTTCGACATCGGGCTCACCTTCTCGCTGCGGCACGTGTGGGATGCGCGCCGGGAGATCCTCGGCCTCGGGCCGCTGCAGGGGACGTTTTGCGCAATCGCGTTCTCGGCGATCGCCGCGGCCACGGGACTCCCGCTTCGGTACGCCGTGGTCCTCGGCGCCACGCTCGCGCTGTCCTCGTCCGCCGCCGTCATGCAGACCATCGCGGAGCGCCGACAGCAGAGCTGCCCCGTCGGCCTGACGGCGACGGCGATCCTCGTCTTCCAGGACGTCAGCTCGATCTTTCTCCTGATCCTGCTCGTCTCGCTGGGCGGCGCAGGCGACGCGCCGTTGGGTACGGCGCTGGCGATCGCGGCGGGAAAGGCGGCGCTCGCGTTCGCAGCCGCGGTCCTGATCGGACGCTACGCCGTCGGGCGGGTCTTCGACCTGTTGTCGCGCTCGCGTAATGAGGAGATCTTCACGGCGACCGCGTTGCTCACCGTCCTCGCAACCACGGCGGCCACGTCGTGGCTCGGCATTTCGTCGACCCTCGGTCCCTTCCTCGGCGGGATGATCATCGCCGAGACGCCCTATCGGCACGTGATCCAGACCGAGGTGAGGCCGTTTCGCGGCCTCTTGCTCGGCTTCTTCTTCATCACGGTCGGCATGTCCCTCACGCCGCACGTTCTCGTCGCGGACGGCGGATGGGTGCTCCTGTTTCTCGGCGGCTTCGTCGCGCTGAAGGGACTCCTGAACGCGGCCGCGTCGCTCGCGTTCCGATGGTCGGTGCCGGGGTCGATTCAGCTCGGCCTTCTCCTTGCGCAGGGCGACGAGTTCGCCTTCGTCATCCTGGGCGATGCCGCGCTCCGCGGTGCGCTCGGCGAGCGCGCCGTCGCGATCCTGATCACCGGAATCGCAGCCAGCCTCGCCCTCACGCCTGCGATGGCGACCGTGGGACGCCGGCTCGCTGGCCGTCTGCGCCGGCGCGCGGCGCCGAACGTCGTGGAGACGACGCCGCGGGAAGTGCTCGAGCCGGTCGTGATCGTCGGCATGAGCGAAGCGGGCCGAACCGTCGCCGACGGCCTCGAGGCCAACGGCATCGGCTACACGGCCGTCGAGTTCGATCCCGATCGCTTCGCCGCCGCCCGCGCCGACGGGTACCCGGTGGTCTTCGGCGACCCCGGCGACGTCCGGCTCATGGCGACGCTGCACCTGGAGGGGCGCTCCGCAATCGCAATCGCCATCGTGCGCTACGAAGTTTCCGCCGCCCTCACGCCGGTGATGCGCGACCGCTATCCGCACCTCGTCCGCTTCGTCGCCGTCGAAGACTCGGAAGCGGCGCAGTTCGACGCGCTCGGCATGCGCGCCATCGTCAGCCGGAGCGTCCCCAAGGGTCTCGAGCTCGCTGCGGCCGTGCTCGCGCAACAGGGGGTCGAGAGAAGCGCAATCGCCGCGTGGATGCGGCGTCAGCAGGATCGCGCGCTCGACGCGATTCCCGAGCTCCGCGGTCCGACGCCTTCGATGGCGCGCTCCGAGGGCGACTCCCTGGTGGCCTGACGCGAGTCGCGAGCCCTCCTTGCTCCGCTCGCCCGCGCGACACGGACAGCCGGCGCGGCGCTACGGCGCGCGCGCGACCACCCGGCCGACCAGGGTCGCGATCACGATCGCCAGGTAGAGCTGGCCCGAGATCGCCTCCAGCCCCGTCGCGATGCGTGCGCCCGGCGTGACGGGAACGATGTCGCCGAAGCCGACGGTCGTGATCGTGATGGTGCTGAAGTACTGGAAGGTGGCGAGCAAGGCCGCATCCGAACGCTGGGACAACGGCGGGTCGTCGGCGTGATACGAGCCCGGGGACCACGCCTCGAAGAGGCCGTGCAGACGCGTGAAGGCCGCGAGGATGAGCATGAAGCCGCACAGGGCTCCGACGACCGCGTCCCGTTCCGAGGTGGTCGGTCGAAACACGTCGCGCAGCACCGCGATCAGGACCCAGGCGACGAAGGCCACGGTGATCGAATCCAGCAGCACCCGGCCGACGCGCGGATCGACGGGCCACAACCCGACTTGGAACGTGAAGGCGAGCACTGCGATCGGCAGCCCGAGCCTCAGGGCGAGGCGGTTCGCGCTCAGCACGTAGAGGCCCGCCAACGTCACCGCGAGTCGACCGAGCTGCACGAGCGCCGATCCCGTCGCGGAGTCGATCGCGAGCCCATTTATGACGTACACGATGCCGGTCGAGAGGAGCAGCAACGCGAACGAGCCGGGCCGAACGTGCGAGCGCACGGCCTGCAACGCGCTCCGCGATCGACTTGGCGCCTTGCTCTCGGGGTGATCCTGGCTCACGATCGTTGGTGCTCCGGCGCCGCGCTCGGGGTGGCCCGCTACCGGCGGTTCGGATCCTCCGCGACCGTGAGGATGAGCAGTTGCCCGGCGAGACCCGCTTCGCGATGGACGCCGATCGCCTGGACCTCGGGCGAGGTCGCGATGCGGTGGAACACCGCGCGCGACGGATATTCGGCGATGCCGACGGCGTCCCACGGCTCGCCGACCTCGCCGATGACGACGCGCTCGACCGAGCCCGCGAACACGAACCGGCCGCCAGCCGACTCGACGATGTGTCGCATCGCCGCGGCGTAGCGCATGTAGGCGTCGCGTCCGGAGACGTCGTCGCCCCGACCGTCGGCGTACTCGGCCCGGTCGCGGAACTTGAGGAGATTCACCATCGCGATCGGGCCGTCGGACGTCGGGTTCGCGAGCGCCGCGATCTGCTCGGAGCTGGGGTAGACGTGGTTCACGACGTTCATGATCGGAGCGAGGGACTAGCAGGCCGGGGCACGAGACCACAAGGTCGGGCGGCGCCCGGCGTCGCGAGCGACTCGCGGGAGCACGCTCGCGCAGTGTGCCCGGGCTCTACGGAGCGGCCGCCCGCCGGCCCGGCCCGAGGGCCGCGGCCGCTGCCGCGAGGTCGGGCGCGTCGTCGCCGTCGGCGAGAAGGGCGTACGCACGTCGCAGCTCGTCGCACGATCCCGAGTGGCGGGCGAGGCTCAGCGCGGCCCGCAGCTCGAACGACCTCGCGCCCTGCCGGCGGGCGACGTCGAGCGCCGTGCGGAACGATCGCTCGGCTTCCTGATCGTCTCGTCCCACGAGCAGCTCGCCCCTCAGCCGATGGAGCTCCGCCTCGACGTTGCGCTCGCCGTGACGCTCCAGGGCTTCGAAGGCCGCGACGAGGTCGTCGTGCGCCTCGTCCTTGCGGCCCAAACGAAGGTGGGATTCGGCCGCGAGCATCCGGTGCGCGCCCTCGTTCGTTCCCGCCCCGGTGGCGCCGTAGCCTCGAACGCCCGCCTGCAGGAGCCCCGCGGCCTCGGGATCACGACCGAGCGCCGCCAAGGCCCACCCGCGATGGACCGACGCGATGGCGGCGTAGAAGACGAGGCCGTATTCGGTCGCTATCGCGAGCGCGCGGGCCGTGAGCTCCTCGACCGCGCGCGGCTCGCGCCGGAGCACGCGAACCCATGCGACGAGCGAGAGGGCGAGCGCCAGCGTCGGTGGATGTGCGAGTCGTTCGGCCCAGGCGAGCGCGGCTTCGGCCGACGTGCGGGCCTGCGTCGGGTGCCCGCTGAACCACTGCGCGCAGGCGAGGAATCCGAGACAGCACACCTTCGGATCGTGGCCGGTCAGCCGGTGGGCGTCGGGCCGGGGCTCGAGGTCGTAGAGCGCGATCGCCTCTTCCAGGTGTGACCGCGCGTCCGCGAGCGCGGCCGCCCGCAGGCGGTTGCAGCCCATCGCGTGGTGGGCCTCCATGAGGCGCGTGGGGTCGTTCGACGACTGCCCCAGGGTGAGTAGCCGACGGCCGAGCGTGCTCGCGACCGGCAGATCGCCGCGAATGCTGTAGTAGGCCTCGAGCCCCGCGACCGCCACGAACCGCTCCGGCACGTCGCCGGCGTCGTTGCTGAGCGCGAGGGCGCGTTCGTAGGCACGTCCGACCTCCGGCGCCGCGAAGCCCTGGATCTGGGAGAGCGCCCCGCCGAGCGCCACCTGGAGCTGCAGCTCGTCGAGCGCGCGCTTCTCCTCGTCGGGCAGGCGATCGAACGCGTGAAGCGCGGCGCGGAAGTGCGCCGTCGCTTCGGCGAAGGCGTTGCGCTGGATCGCGCGCTCGCCGGCTTCCCGGTTGTGGCGGAGCGCGCGCGCGTGATCGTCCGCGCGCGCGAAATGCACGGCGAGGGTGGCGGCGATCTCCGATGCCGCCCCGCCCCATGCCGACTCGAGGCGCTCGCCGATCCGCTGGTGGAGCAGCCGGCGAGCCCGCTCGGCGACGCCGCCCTGGATGGCTTCGAGGTAGAGAGCGTGCGCAAAGGCGTATCGGCTCGCGACCGTGCCGTCGCGCCACTCGCTCCTCCCGGCCGCCCGCACGAACGCCTGGCGCTGGGCCAGGGCACGGCAGCACGCGTCCACGACGTCGGCGTCTTCGGCGAGGCCGGCCGCCACTTCCGCCGTCGTGAACTCGAAGCCCGCGATGCTGGCCGCCTCGAGGATCCGGCGCTCGTCCGCCCCCAGTCGGCCGAGCTGCTTCTCGATCGCGTGGCGCAGGCTGTCCGGAAGGTCGCCGAGGAACGTCTCCAGGTCCGCGACCGCCGGCGGGCCGCCTGCGCTCGCCGCGCGATCCGCGAGGTGGACGATGAAGAGGGGGTTTCCGCCGGTGCGGCGGTGCACCGCGCGCGCGAATCCGGCAGGAAGCGTGCGCTCGCCGAACCGCGCGTGCAGGTAGGCCTCGGTCGCCGACTCGCTGAGCGGCTCCAGCGCCAGCTCGGCGCACGGATGGCGACCGTCCAGAAGGAATCGAACGCTGTCGAAGAAGCGATCGTTGGCACCCACCTCGACCGGCCGGTAGGTTCCGATGACCAGGAAGCGCGCGGCGCCACGTCGTTGCGCCAGCGCCGCGAGCAGATCGAACGTGGAGGGGTCGCTCCAGTGCAGGTCCTCGAGCAGCACCACCATGGGCGTTCGCGTGGTGAGCGCCTCGATCCCGACGACCATCTCGCGCAGCATGCGCCCCCGCGTGACACCGGCGTGCTGTCGGCCGAGCGCCTCGCGGTCGGCGGCGGAGACGAGCCCGGGGAGCTGCAGGAGCCAGGAGGGCGCATGCTCGCGGAGCAGGGGCACCAGCTCTTCGCCCGCGGGTTCGCGACAGAGCCGGCCGAGGCCCTCGAGCACCGGCATGAAGGCCTCGCCGGATCCGTGCAGCTCGACGCACTGCCCTCGCGCGATCCAGAAGGCGCCCTCTCCGGCGAGGCCCTCCAGGAACGTCTCGACGACCGTCGTCTTGCCGATTCCCGCGTCGCCGGTGACGAAGACCATCTGGCGCTGGCCGGCGAGTGCGAGCTCCAGACGCTCGCCGAGCCGCGCCAGCTCCGCGTCGCGACCGACGATCGGCGCCCTCGCCGCGGACGGTCGCTCCGGCCCGACGTCGGCGATGAAGCGATAGCCGCGCCCGTGAGCGGTCTCGATGAACCGCGGCGTCTTCGCGCTGTCGCCCAGGACCTTGCGCAGCTCGCTGATGCAGACGGCCAGGACGGTCTCGCTCACGGTCACGTCGGGCCAGACGGCGGCGAACAGCTCGGACTTGGTCACGAGCTTGTCGGGCCGTTGGGCGAGGTACTGCAGGACGGCGAAGGTCCTCCACCGCAAGGGTGTGGGCTCGCCGCCGCGCGTCAGCCGACCTTCCGCCGGGTCCAGGATGAAGGACGAGAAGCGGATGGGGCCGATACCCACGAGCCGCGTTCCTATGACGGAACGGGTTCGTGCCACAAGCCATCGGCCCGCGCACATTGAAGGACAATTGAAGGACTCGATGCCACCACGCAGGGTACAATCTCGGGCTGGAGTGGGAGCAGGGAGTGGTTCCGCGAACGAAACCGGGGTCGAGGGTCGACCCGAGATGGAGGAGATGATGGGCGGGGTGTCGGAGACCAAGCTCGATCTGCACGCCACCATCGACCGGCTGTTCCTGTTCAAGAGCGACCTCGAAGCCTACTTCTGGGACCGCACGGGCGAGGCGGCGCTCGACGAGCGGCAGCGTTACCAGATCGCGCTGTGGGTGCGGCAGGTGAGCGACCGCTCCGCGGAGCTCTCGGACGTGCTCCTGCACATGGGTTGCTCGACGGTGATCGTGACGGTGACGCCGGCGGAGCGGGAGAGCCTGCGCTGCGCGCTCGCCAACCTCGACCGCTGGATCGACGAGGGCACGGCGTTCGACGACGTCCTGCGCAGCGTCGCCGTCGTCCTGCACGCCGCCGACGTCATCTGCCTGCGTGCGGCGGGCGGGCGACGGGACGCGACGGCCGGGCCCGACGCCGCCCCGAGCGGACCCGTCGCCATTGCATGCGAGACCCGCGGCGCGGTCGTGCCGCTGCCCCGCCGCGCGGCACGCTAGGGCGCGGCGCTCGCCGTCGCCGCGTCCGACTGGATCGCCGTCGGCTGGTGGATGTAGAGCTCGTCCTTCACGGGTGCCCGGCCCAGGGCGGCCGGCGGCGGCGTCATCCGGTAGCGCAGCTCGCGCGCGTGGTCGGCGCACAGGCGGTCGGCGGAGTAGACGCTGTTGAAGCTCCACAGCATGCGGATGAAGTTCGTCTGCCCGCGGGCGAGCAGGCGCATCACGATGCCGAAGATGTCGTAGACGGCGCGCCACCCGAGGTGCTTGCGGCTCAGCACCTCCTGCGTCTTCACGAACTCCTCGTAGAAGCGGCGCAGCGGCAGCCGCGTCGGGAGCACGGCGTGCTGCACGTCGAACAGCCGGTAGTCGAGCGAGCTCAGACGGCGCGACTCGGTGAGCCAGGTCTCGGTGCCGGGGTAGGGCGTGTTGATCGTCATGTTGACGATCTCGGGCACCTCGAGCGCCCACTCGCGGATCACCTGGAAGCGCTGCTCGTCCCAGTCCGGATCGGCGATGATGTTGATCGCGACCACGAGGCCGAGCTCGCGCGCGTACTCGAGGGCGCGCTCGTTCTCCCCAAGGTCGACGCGCTTCCGATGCCGCTTCAGGCCCTCGGCGTCGATCGCTTCGATGCCGAGGAACATGTAGCGCAGGCCGAGCTTGGTCCAGCGCGCGAACACCTCACGGTTGCGCAGGAGCACGTCGGCCCGCGTCTCCAGGTAGTAGCGCTTGCGGATGCCGCGGCGCTCGACCTCGTCGGCGATCGCCATGCCGTCCTCGGCGCGGATGAACGCCACGTCGTCGACCAGGAAGACGTTCGGCTCCTCGACGCGCGCCAGGTCCTCGCCCGCGGCTTCGGCCGAGAGGCGGCGGTAGCTCCGGCCATAGAACGTCCACGCGCTGCAGAACGCGCAGTCCCACGGGCAGCCGCGCGTCAGCTCGACGGAGGCGCAGGGGTCGAGCTCGCCGATGAAGTACTTGCTGCGACGGCCGAGCAGATGGCGCGCCGGCGGAAACGCCGAGAGGTCCGGGATGAGCAGGGGAGCCGGTCCCGCTCCGTCCAGCGCGACGACGCCCGGAAGCGAGTCGAGCGCCGGGCCGCCCCGGAACGCGTCGAGGACCTTCGGAGCCACGCCCTCGCCCTCGCCGCGCACCACGCAGTCGATCGCGCCGCCCGCGTCGCGCAGGATGTCCTCGGCGATGAAGGACGCGCTGTGGCCGCCCACGAAGATGCGCACCGACGGCAGCGCCGCCTTGGCCGCGCGCGCGAGGTCGATCACCTCCGGCACGTTGGCGAGGTAGTTGAGCGAGAAGCCGATCGCGTCCGGACGGCTCGCCACGGCGGCGTGGAAGCGGGTCGCCGGGAAGACCTGCAGGTCGAGGAGCTCGACGTCGTGGCCGGCCGCGAGGATCGCGGACGCGACGCGCTCGAGGCCGAGCGGCTCGAGCCGCAGGTAGATCTCGGAGAACAGCAGCGGACTCGGGTGTACGAGCAGGACGCGCATCGATGGCCCTCCCTGGCGGTGGGGGAGCATATATGGCGCTCTCGCGGCCCCCACAAGAGCGACGGCGGCGATCCTCGACGACCCGCACGCAAAGTTGTAGTTCTGCGCGCGCACCGGATCCAGGATGAACACCCTCCCCGTCAGCGCCGTCGTTGCGACGTGTCTCGTCCTGGCCGTGCTGCTGGGTACCCGGCTGCGGCGGCTGCTGCCCGAGCATCACCTCGCGGCCGACTCGAAGGACGCCGTGAAGCTCGCGATTGGCCTCATCGCGACCATGACCGCGCTGCTCCTGGGGCTGCTGGTGAGCTCGGCCAAGGGGTCCTTCGATACCGAACGGACCGAAGTGGTGCAGATGGCCGCGAAGGTGGCGTTCCTCGACCGGCTGCTGACCCTCTACGGACCCGAGGCGGCGGACGCGCGCACTCGACTGCACGCTTTGGTGGAGGAAGCGGTCCGTCGCATGTGGCCGGAGGAGGCCGGCGCGGTGGCGCAGCTCCAGCCCGACGAGCAGGCGGGCGACGCGACGTACGCCGCCCTCCAGAGCCTCTCGCCGCGCGACGACACCCAGCGTGCGGTGAAGGCGCAGGCGATGGCCCTCGCCGTCGAGTTCGGCCAGCTTCGCATGCTGCTCGTCGCACAGGCGATCCCCTCGATCTCGCCGCCGCTGCTGGTCGTCGTGGTGTCCTGGCTCGTGATCATTTTTCTCGTTTTCAGCCTCCTCGCTCCGCCCAATGCCACGACGGCGCTCTGCCTGGTCGCCGCGGCGCTGTCGGTGAGCGGTGCCATCTTCCTCGTACTGGAGCTGGACCATCCGTTCGGCGGCATGATTCGAATCCCCAGCGCGCCGATGCTCGCCGTCGTCGGCCGTCTCGCGAAATGAGCGCGGAGGACGACTCCACTCCATCCGGCATCACGTTCTGGCTCGCCGTGCTCGCGACCGGCCTCGCCGTGGGCGCGATCTCGGTCGGCTTCCATGCGGGATTGGACTACGCCCTCGCCGCGCGGGAGCGCTTCACGGCGTGGGCACGACCCGTGGGCCCGGCGGGATTTCTCCTTCTCGTCGCGCTGTGCGCCGCCGCCGTCGCGACGGCGGTGTGGATGACGGCTCGCTTCGCGCCGCAGGCGGCCGGAAGCGGCATCCAGCACGTGGAGGGCCTGGTGCGCGGCCTGCTGCCGCCGTGGCCGGCGGCGATCTGCTGGGTGAAGTTCGTAGGCGGCATCCTCGGCATCGGAGGCGGGCTCGTCCTCGGCCGCGAAGGTCCCACCGTGCAGATGGGCGCGTGGCTGGCCGAGCGGATCTCGAGCCGCTTCGGGCTCACGGCGGACGAGCAGCGGACGCTGTTGGTCGTCGGCGCGGGAGCGGGCCTCACCGGCGCCTTCAATGCCCCGCTCGCCGGCACGCTGTTCGTCGTCGAGGAGCTGAAGTGCCCGCTTCGGCCGCCGATCTACGTCGGCACGCTCGTGGCATCGATCCTGACCGACTTCTGCTGCCGTCGCCTGCTCGGCATCGCGCCGGAGCTGATGCTGCCCAATCGGATTCCGCTCGCGTGGGGGATGCTGTGGCCGGTGCTCGTGGTGGGGGTCCTGGGCGGCGTCCTCGGCGCGTTCTTCAACCGCGCGCTGCTCGCGACGTTCGGCGTCGTCGATGGCCTGAAGAGGCGGGTACCCTCGTGGACCCTCGGCCTCGCGATGGGCGCGGTCGTGGGTGCGGTCGCATGGTTCGTGCCGGCGTTGCCCGGAGGTGGCATCGGGTTCGCGGCGCGCCTGCTCGACGGGACGGTCTCCGCGACCGCGGTCGCCTGGCTGCTCCCGCTGAGCATCGTGCTGACGATCGGGAGCTACGTCCTGGGCGCCCCGGGGGGGATCTTCGCGCCGCTGCTGGTGATCGGGGCCGCCCTCGGAATGGGCGTGGGTGGAATCTGGTCGGCCACGATCGCCGACGTCCCCGGCCTCGTCCCGATCGCCGTGGCGGTGGGCATGGCGGGCCTCTTCGCGGGCGTCGTGCGCTCTCCGCTCACCGGCGCGGTGCTGCTGCTCGAGATGACGGGCTCGGCGATCAGCGTGCTCCCGCTCCTCGTCGCGAGCCTCGCCGCCTACGGTGTCGCCGAGGTCCTCGGCAGCCGACCGATCTACGAGTCGCTCCTGGAGCGTGAGGTGGCGCGCGTCCGGGCGAGCTGAGCCGGCCGTCGCGGCCGCCGCGGAGCATCGCTATCATCGCGGCGCCCATGCGCATCCTGGTGGTCGAGGACGAGCCCAAGGTCGCGAGCTTCGTGCGGCGTGGCCTCGAGGCCGAGCACTACGCCGTCGACGTCGCGGCCGACGGCGAGGCGGGGCTCGCGCAGGCGCTCGCGACGGCCTACGACCTCGTCGTCCTCGACGTGAACCTGCCGAAGCGCGACGGGTTCGGCGTGGTCCGCGAGCTTCGTGCCCGTGGCCAGACGGTACCGGTCCTGCTGCTGACGGCGCGCGGCGGGGTGTCGGACAAGGTGACCGGCCTCGACGTCGGGGCGGACGACTACCTGACCAAGCCCTTCGCGGTCGAGGAGCTGCTGGCCCGCGTGCGGGCGCTGCTCCGGCGCGGAGCGCCTTCGGCCACGCCGGCGCTCTCGCTGGCCGACCTGACGCTCGATCCCGTCACGCGCGAGGTCACGCGCGCGGGCAAGCGGATCGAGCTCACGGCCCGCGAGCACGCGCTGCTCGAGTTCTTCCTGCGCAACCGCGGCCGTGTCCTCTCCCGCGCGCTCATCGCCCAGCGCGTCTGGGGCGTCGAGTTCGACACGTTCACCAACGTGATCGACGTCTACGTGAACTACCTGCGGCGCAAGATCGACGCCGACTTCGAGCCGAAGCTCCTGCACACGGTGCGCGGAGTCGGCTACGTGCTGAAGACGTCCGAGCCCTGATGGTGCTCCCCCGGCCCCGAAGCCTGCGCGCCCGCCTGACGCTCTGGTACACGGCCGTGCTGGCTGCGCTCCTCGTGCTCTTCGGTGCGGCGGCGCTCGTGCTCCTCGACCGGGCGCTGCGGGCGAACGTCGATGCGTCGCTCACGACCATCGCGCGCACGATCGCCGAGTCGAGCGCGACGCGCGAGACGCCCGGCGGCGATCTCGACGATGCGCTCGACGCGCTCCTCGGGCCGGGGCTCGCGCGCCGCTTCTTCGAGCTGCTCGATCCGCGCGGGCGCCCCGACCCGCGGCTCGGCTCGCGCGGGCGCGCGCGGCTCCCGCTCACCGCCGAGGCGCTCCGCAACGCCGAGGCGGGGCGGGAGACCTTCGAGACGCTCGGCATGCCGGGCGTGCTCGCGTCTGCGGTCCGGGTGCTGACGTTTCCGATCACCGAGGACGGCCGCTTCGCGCGCGTCGTGCAGGTCGGCCTGCCGCTCGACGAGGTCGAGAGCGCGCGCTCGCGCTTCCTCTTGATCCTGCTCTCGCTCGCGCCGTTCGCCCTGGCGGCCGCGGCGGCCGGGGGCCGCCTGCTGGCCACGCGCGCGCTCGCACCGGTCGACGCGATGGTCGACGCCGCGCGGCGGATCGAAGCCGAGGACCTGTCGCGACGGCTCCGGGCGGACGGCGCGCCCGAGGAGATCGGTCGCCTGGCCGGCGTGCTGAACGACATGCTGGGCCGTCTCGAGGCGTCGTTCTCGACGGCGCGGCGGTTCAGCGCCGACGCCGCACACGAGCTGCGGACGCCGCTCACGATCCTCAAGGGCGAGATCGAAGTCTCGTTGCGATCCCCGGGCGCCGCGGACGATCGCCGCCGCGTGCTCGAGAGCTGCCTCGAAGAGGTGGACCGCCTGATCGCCCTGGTCGAGGACCTCCTCTTCCTCGCGCGGGCCGACGCGGGCGCGGTGGAGGTACCGCGCACCACGGTCGATCTCTCGCACGTGGTCGGCGACGCCCTGCCGGCGCTGCGCGCGCTCGCCGAGCAGGCGGGCGTCGGGCTCGCCCCGGCGGAAGGCACGGGACCACTCTGCGTGCGCGGCAGCGAACCGCTCCTCTTTCGCGTCGTGTTCAACCTCGTCGACAACGCGATCAAGTATTCCGGCGCGGGCCACGGTGTCACGATCGCGTTGCAGGCGGACGGCGGGCGGGCCGTCCTGGACGTGACCGACGACGGCCCGGGCGTGCCGCCCGCCGATCGCGAGCGGATCTTCGATCGCTTCTATCGCGGCGATCCGGCCCGCGGCCGCGGCGGCACCGGGCTCGGGCTCGCGGTCACGCGCTCGATCGTGGTCGTGCACGGCGGCGACGTCCGCGTGGTCGACGGCCCGGGCGGGCGCGGCACGTCGTTCCGCGTGACGCTCCCGCTGGCGGATTAGAGACATCTAATCCTCGTCTCATCCTCCCCTCACATCGGCGCCGTACCTCCCGCGTCGAACGATCGACGCACCCCCCGAAGGAGGAGGACGAAGACGATGCATTCGACGATCCGAACCATGCTCGTGGGAGCATTCGCGGTGTCCCTCGCGGCCGGAGGCTTCGCGCTCGGCCGCACGACCTGGCCGGAGCGCGTGACCGCACCGCTCGTGGCGGCCCGCACGGCGGAGCCCCCGCAGGCCGCCGCCGCACCCGCGCCCGCCCAGCCCGAGGCGAAGCCGGTCCGCGAGGGCAAGCGCTCGTTCGCGTCCCTGGTGACGCAGGCCGAGCCCGCCGTGGTCCACATCAAGGTGACGCAGATGGTGAAGGCCGGCGCGACCGGCGACAACCCGTTCGAAGACGACGACGATTCGCCGTTCCCCGGGCTTCCCGGGCTGCGCGGATTTCGCTTCCCGAACCCGCGCCAGCACGGCTTCGCGCAGAAGGGCGCCGGCTCCGGGTTCGTGATCCGCAAGGACGGGCTCATCGTCACCAACAACCACGTGGTCGAGGACGCGAAGGACATCACCGTGATCCTCGGCGACGGTCGCGAGCTCTCGGCCACGGTCGTGGGACGCGACCCCAAGACCGATCTCGCCGTCCTCAAGGTCGACGCCAAGGCCGATCTCCCGACGGCGCGCCTCGGCGATTCGGACGGGCTCGACGTCGGCGACTGGGTGGTCGCGATCGGCAACCCGTTCGGCCTCAGCAACACGGTCACCGCCGGCATCGTGAGCGCCAAGGGGCGCGCGGTCGGCGCGGGACCGTACGACGACTTCATCCAGACCGACGCGCCGATCAATCCGGGCAACTCCGGCGGGCCGCTCTTCGACGAGGCGGGCGAGGTGGTCGGCATCAACACCATGATCTTCAGCCAGGGCGGCGGGAACATCGGCATCGGCTTCGCGATCCCGATCAACCAGGCGAAGCGCCTCCTCCCCGAGCTCGAGGAGCACGGCCACGTGACGCGCGGCTGGCTCGGCGTCTCGATCCAGAAGCTCACGCCCGAGCTCGGCGACTCGCTCGGCATTCACGACGGCCACGGCGCCCTCGTGGCGCAGGTGAACGATGGCAGCCCGGCCGCGACGGCGGGCATCGAGCCGGGCGACGTCATCACCACCTTCGACGGCAAGCCGGTGAAGGACTCCGCGGCGCTGCCGACGCTCGTCGCCGGCACCGAGATCGGGCGTCAGGTACCGGTCGAGATCGTCCGCGACGGCGCGACCAGGACGGTCGAGGTGAAGGTGGCGAAGCTCGCCGACGACTCGGCGCGCGACCAGAAGGCGCCGGCGTCGGGCAAGTGGGGCATGCGGCTCCGTGACCTCACGCCCGAGGAGCGCTCGCAGCGCGAGATGGCGGCGCACGAAGGCGTCATGGTGGCCGAAGTCGTGCCGGGCAGCCCGGCCGACGAGGCGGGCATCCACGCCGGCGACGTGCTCGTCGAGGTGAACCGCAAGAAGGTGACGTCGGTCGACCAGGTCCGCGACGAGGCGGCCAAGGTCGCCGACGGCAAGCCGCTCCTGCTGCTCGTGCGTCCCGCCGAGGGCGGCGATCGCTTCGCCGCGCTGGCGGCGCGATAGAACCGACGATCCCCGCGCGATCGATCAGGACGCCCGCCCGGCTCCGCGCCGGGCGGGCGTTCGTCGTTCAGGGTGCGATCCCGTCTTCCATCACGTCCGGCTCGACCTTCACGACCTTCGTCTTGTCGGTCGGGTTCTTCGTGCCGGCGAACACGATCCGGCCCTGGCCCTTGTAGTAGTAGGTGTTGCCCTTCATGTCGCGGGGCGGGCCCATCTCACGCAGCGCCTCGAGCAGGGTCATGCCCGGCTGGACCTTGTAGATTCTGCCGAAGTCGGCTGGCCCGAGCTGGGCGGCGGGCGCCGCCTCCTGGGCCGCCGGCTTCACCGCGGACTTCGGCGAGCTGCAGCCGGCGCCGAGCCCGACCAGGATTCCAGCGCAGACGACCCCGATCCCCCACAGATCCGAACGTGCTCGCATGCGACTCCTCCTTGAGGTGGATGCTGCGCGCTCTCTAGTGCAGAGCGCCGGCCCCTGACAACCGCTCGCGAGGCGGGGCCCTCTACGGCGCGGCGGCGGGGGCGGGAGGCGCTCCCGGCTCGTTCGCCCCGCTCGCCGGCTCGGCATCGGGCGCCACCGGTGGCGGCACCCATTGCGGCACCTCGAGGTTCCAGCCGCCGCCGAGCGCACGGTAGAGCAGCACGATCACCGCGAGCTGATCGCGGATCGTGCGGGCGAGATCCAGCTGCGCGGGGAAGAGCTGCTGCTGCGCCTCGAGCACCTCGTAGTAGGTCGCGATGCCGTTGTTGTAGCGATCGAGCGAGAGGTCGACCGACTTCTGGAGCGCGCGCACCTGGCGCTCCTTCTCGCTCCGGACGCCCTTCAGCTTCTCCTGCGTCACGAGCGCGTTCGACACCTCGGCGAACGCGTTGAGCGTCGTCTGCTCGTATTGCTGCACCGCCTGGTCGAAGGCGGCGTTCGTCGCGCGGTAGCTCGCGAGCAGACGTCCGCCCTGGAAGATGGGTCCGGCGAGCGACCCGGCGATCGCCCAGACGTTGCCCGTGCCCTTCACGATGTTCTCGATCTCCGAGCTCTGACCGCCGTAGAGGCTGGTGAGGCCGAGGCGCGGGAAAAAGTTCGCCGTCGCGACGCCGACGTCCGCGTTCGCCGCCACGACCGCCTCCTCGGCCTGGCGCACGTCGGGCCGGCGCTCGAGGAGCTGCGAGGGGAGGCCCGCGGGAATGGTCGGGGGCGACGTCTGTGCGTCGAGGTCGGCGCCGCGCGGGATGTCGCCCGGGTTGTGCCCGAGCAGAATGCTCAGCTCGTTCTCCCGGATGACGATCAGCCGGTCGAGCTCGGGAATCGTGGCCGCCGCCTGCGCGAGCGCGGCCTCACCACGTGACACCTCGAGAAGCGTCCCCACGCCGCCCTCGTAGCGGCGCGTGAAGAGGTCGAGGGTGTCCTGGAACGTCCTGGTGGTGAGCTTGGCGATCACGAGCTCCCGGTCGAGCTCGAGGAGGTTGAAGTACGCGTCGGCGACGGTGCTGACCAGCGATAGGAGGACGCCCCGGCGGAAGTCCTCCGCGCCGAAGTAGGCCGCGCGGGCCGACTCGGTCGCGCGCCGGATCCGGCCCCAGATGTCGATCTCCCAGGCGAGGTTGAACGTGCCGAGGAACGCGTTGAAGGTCGTGTTCGGGCTGCCCACCAGGAACGACCGCTGCCGCGACGCCTCGCCCTGGTAGCCGATCTGCGGGAAGAGGTCCGAGCGCGCGACGCTGACCAGCTGCCGCGCCTCTTCGACGCGCGCCGCAGCGCTCGCGAGGTCGTGGTTGCTGTGGATGGCCTCGATGACGAGGCCCTGCAGGACCGGGTCGTCGAAGACCTCCCACCACGGGAGGTCGGCGAGCGACTCGGCTTCCGCTGGCCCCACCTGTCCGCGCGTCACTTCGGGTGCGTCGATGGGCGGCCGGTGGTAGTTCGGCCCGACGGCGCATCCGCCGAGGAGCGCCATCGCCACGAGCCCCACGAGAGCGCGCGCGATCACGCGGCGTGCCCACCCTTCTCCGCCGCCGCCGGCTGGGTTGCCGGGGGCGTCGTCGCCGGCCGATCGCCGCCGCCGAGCTTCTCGACGACGTAGAACGAGACCGGAATGAGGAAGATCGCGATCAGCGACGCCATCAGCATGCCGCCGATGACGGCGGTGCCGATGACCTGCCGTCCGATCGCCCCGGCGCCCGTCGCGCGCGCCAGCGGCACCACGCCCAGGATGAATGCGAAGGCCGTCATGAGGATCGGCCGCAGGCGGAGCTTCGCGCCTGCGAGCGCGGCGTCGATCAGCGTCTTGCCCTTCTCGTACTCGTCCTTCGCGAACTCGACGATGAGGATCGCGTTCTTCGCCGCGAGGCCGATGAGGGTGATGAGCCCGATCTGCGCGAAGACGTTGTTCTCGAGCCCGCGCAGCCACAGGGCGAGGAAGGCGCCGAAGACGGCGATCGGCGTGCCGAGCAGGACGCTGAAGGGCAGGGTCCAGCTCTCGTACTGGGCCGCGAGGATCAGGAAGACGAACAGCAGCGAGAGGCCGAAGATGGCGGTCGCGGGCACGCCCTGCGCCGCCACCTGCTCCTGGAACGACATGCCCGAGTAGTCGAAGCCCATCTCGACCGGCATGGTCTCGCGGAAGACCTGCTCGAGCGCGGCCATCACCTGTGCCGAGCTGAAGCCCGGGGCCGCGCTCACGTTCAGCTGTGCGGCGCGAAAGCTGTTGAAGCGGATCGTGAACTCCGGTCCGAAGGTCGGCTTGATGTCGACGAGGGCGCTCATCGGCACGGGCTCGTCCGACTTGTTGCGCACGTAGAACTGCCCGACGTTCTCGGCGCGCGTGCGGTAGTCGCCCTCGGCCTGCACGTAGACCTGCCAGACGCGCCCGAAGCGGTTGAAGTAGTTCACGAACACGCCGCCCATGAACGCCTGGAGCGTCTGGTAGACGGACTTCAGGTCCACGCCCTGCTTCATCACCTTGTCGCGATTGACGTCGGCGAAGAGCTGCGGCGTGGCGGGAATGAAGGTGGTCATCACCCGTGCCACCTCGGGGCGCTTCTGCATGGCGGCGATGAACGTCTGCGTCTGCTCGGCGAGGAAGTCGACGGTCTTCCCGGCGCGGTCCTCGAGCATGAACGTCACGCCGCCCGACGTGCCGACGCCCGGGATCGACGGCGGGGAGAAGGCGAACGCGATGGCCGAGGGCAGCTCCGCAAGCTCCCGGTTGATGTTCTCGATGATGACGTCGGCGGTGAGGCCGTGCTTGTCGCGCTCGTGCCAGGGCTCGAGCGTGACGAAGTAGAAGGCGCTGTAGGTGGTGGACACGAGGCTCAAGAGGCTGTACCCGAGGACGGTGTTGTAGCTCTGCACGCCGGGGGTCTTGGCGAGGACCTCCTCGATCTGGCGCGCCGCCGCGTCGGTGCGCTGGAGCGACGAGGCCGGTGGGAGCTGCACGTTCATGTAGATGTAGCCCTGATCCTCGTTCGGAACGAAGCCCGAGGGAAGCCGGGAGCCGAAGAAACCCGCGAACACGGCCAGCAGGGCGAGGAGCAGCATCGCGCGCCCGGACTTGCGGATCAGGTGGTGGGACCAGTCCACGTAGCCGTCGGTCGCACGCCCGAACCAGTGGTTGAACCAGCGGAAGAAGGCGCCGAGGGGGCCGCGCGCCTCGGTCTTCGGTCGCAGCATGAGGGACGCCAGGGCCGGGCTCAGCGTGAGCGCGTTGAAGGCCGAGAGCACCACCGAGAGGGCGATCGTGACGGCGAACTGCTGGTAGAGGCGCCCGGTGATCCCGGGGATCGCGGCGGTCGGCACGAAGACGGCGGCGAGGATGAGCGCGATCGCGACCACCGGGCCCGACACCTCTTCCATGGCCTTCAAGGTCGCGTCGTGCGGAGAGAGCCCGTGCTCGATGTGGTGCTCGACGGCCTCGACGACGACGATCGCGTCGTCGACGACGATGCCGATCGCGAGCACGAGGCCCAGCAGCGAGAGCGTGTTGATCGAGAACCCGAAGAGGGGGAACAGCGCGAAGGTGCCGACCAGCGACACGGGCACGGCGAGGAGCGGAATGAGGGTCGCCCGCCAGCCCTGCAGGAACACGAACACGACGAGGATGACGAGCACGATGGCCTCGCCGAGCGTGTGGATGATCTCGTTGATGCCCTCGCGCACCGCGAGCGTGGTGTCGAGCGAAATCGAGTAGTCGAGGTCCGTGGGAAAGCGCAGCTTCGCTTCCTCCATCAGCGCCGTCGCCTTGTTCATGGTGTCGATCGCGTTCGAGCCGGGGAGCTGGTAGATCGCGACGATCGCGGCGGGCTTGCCGTTGAGCCGCCCCACCATGTTGTACATCTGCGCGCCGAGCTCGACACGCGCGACGTCCTTCATCTTCACGACCGAGCCGTCGGGGTTGGCGCGGATGATGATGTCGGCGAACTGCTCCTCGGTGACCAGGCGCCCCTGCGCACGCACGCTGTACGTGAACTCCTGCCCCTTCGGGATGGGCTCGCCGCCCACCTGGCCGGCCGGGTTCACGACGTTCTGCTGTTGGAGCGCGTTGATGATCTCGGTCGTGGTGATGTTCAGCTTGGCGAGCTGGTCGGGGCGTACCCAGTAGCGCATCGCGTACTGGCCGGCGCCGAAGATCTGTACCTGCCCGACGCCCGGGACGCGCGTCATCGGGTCGTAGAGGTTGATGTAGCCGTAGTTGGCGAGGAACGGCGCGTCGTAGGTGCCGTTGGGCGAGTAGACCGAGAACAGCGCGAGCGGGCTCGTCGTGGATTTGAGGATCGTGACGCCGTAGTTGCGCACGTCGGCCGGCAGGTACGACTGCGCCTGCGAGAAGCGCATGTTGGTCAGAACCTGGTCGATGTTGGGCGAGGTCGAGATGTCGAAATCGACGCGGAGCTGCATCTGGCCGTTGCTCGCGTTCGTCGAGTACATGTAGATCATCTGGTCGACGCCGCTCATCTGCTGCTCGATGGGCGTCGCGACGGACTGCTCCACGGTGAGCGCGTCGGCGCCGACGTAGTTGGCCGTGACCTGGATCTCCGGCGGCGCGATGTCGGGATAGAGCGCGACCGGGAGCTGCACGAGCGACACCACGCCGAGGATCACCATGATGATCGAGATCACCATGGCGACGATGGGGCGATTGACGAAGAACCGGGCCATCGGGCGTCGCTAGTCGCTCTTCGCGTCGCCGCCGGCGACGGGGGCCGCCGGCGGTGTAAAGGGCTTTGCGACCACCTTCACGCCGTCCCGGACCTTCTGGATCCCTTCGGCGACGACGCGCTCTCCGGGCTTCACGCCCTCGTCGATCACCCAGTCGCTGCCGACCTTGGGGCCCACCTTCACCGGGCGCAGCGTCGCCTTGTCGTCGGCGTCGATCACGGCGAGCTGGTAGCTCCCCTGGATCTCCCGAACGGCGCGCTGCGGGACGACGGCCGCGTCCTTGCGCATGTCGGTGACGGCACGCACCTTGGCATAGCCGCCCGGCCGCAGCACGTTGTCGGGGTTCGGGAACAGCGACTGGATCTGCAGGCTCCCGGTCTGGACCTCCACCTGCCGGTTGATCGCCGAGACCCTCCCTGGATGCTTGTAGACGGTCTCGTCGGCGAGGATGAGCTCGAGGGGATTCTTGTTGGCCTCGGCGTTCGCCGCCGCGTCGGGGGTCGGATTGCGCGCCGCGAAGCGCAGATACTCCTGTTCGCTGATCGGGAAATAGACCTTGATCGGGTCGAGCTGCGAGACCGTCGTCATGAGGGTCGTGGGCGCGATCAAGTCGCCGACCTGCGCCTGCGCGATGCCGGCGACACCCTCGATGGGCGAGCGCACCGTCGTCCATTCCAGGTTCAGCCTCGCGTTCTCGAGCGCCGCGCGCGCGGTCTCGACCGACGCCTGGTCGGCACGGGCTTGCTGGACGGTGTCGTCGAGCTCCTTACGGCTGACCGCGCCTTTCTCGACCAGCGGGCGATAGCGGGCGACGTTCTGCTCGCTGCGCACCAGGTTCGCCTGCGCGCGTGCGAGGTCGCCCTTCGCCTCGTCCAGCGCAGCCTGGTACTGGCGCGGATCGAGCTGGAAGAGCACGTCGCCCGCCTTGACGAGCGAGCCCTCCTGATAGGCTTTGGTCAGGAGGTAGCCTTGCACCTTGGCGCGAATCTGGGCGTTGATGTAGCCGTCGGTCGTGCCGACCCACTCGCCGTACACCGGAACGTCGCGCTGCGCGACGTCGATGACGAGGACCTCGGGCGGCGGCGGTGCGGCGGGTTCCTTGCTGCCGCACCCGGCTGCGGCAAGCGGTACCAGGAGGCAGATCCACCACCGGGACCGCAGTCGTCGTGTGGCTCGTTGTGAGATGGTCGGCCTGGGATTGGTCAGACGGGCTCCCCTTTCCGGGTTCCGGCTCATACATCGGATGACTCCCCGGTCGCTAGGGCTACGTTCGTCCCGTTGTCACGCCGCTCGCGGGGGCGCTATGACGGCCGAGCGCTCATGCAGACCCAGCGACGGACAGCGGCCACGTGACTCGTCGTCGCTCGCCCAGAGGGGCGGCGGGTGGCCCCGCGTCCGCGGCGCCCGGCCCGACCGCCGAGCACCGGCGTCTCGCGGGCGCATCGCTCGAGGCGCCCGGCCCCTGGGCGCTCATCGGTCCCTATCTCGCGGAGCGGGCGTGGGGCACCGTACGCGAGGACTACAGCCCGAACGGCACCGCGTGGGAGTATTTTCCCCACGATCACGCGCGCTCGCGCGCCTACCGCTGGAACGAGGACGGCCTCGCGGGCATCTGCGATCTGGGCCAGCGCCTGTGCCTCGCGCTCGCGTTCTGGAACGGCCGCGATCCCATCTTGAAGGAGCGCCTCTTCGGCCTCACCGGCAACCAGGGGAACCACGGCGAGGACGTGAAGGAGTACTGGTGGTACGTCGACGCCACGCCGACGTCGTCGTGGCTGCGCTGGCGCTACCACTATCCGCAGGCCGAGTTCCCGTACGACCGCCTCGTCGACGAGAACAAGCGCCGCGGACGCGCCGATCGCGAGTACGAGCTGGTCGACACGCAGGTGTTCGACGGCGACGCCTACTGGCAGATCGCCGCCGACTACGCCAAAGCCACGCCCGACGACGTGTGCCTGCGCGTCCGCATCCGGAACGCCGCACCCGAGATGGGCAGGCTGCACGTGCTGCCGACGCTGTGGTTCCGCAACGTCTGGTCCTGGGAGCGCGGGACGACGCGGCCGGCGCTGAAGGCGGCGCGCCAGCGCGATCCGGACCTGCCCGCGATCGTGGTGGCCGAGGACGTGGCGATCGGCCGCTGGATCCTCGGCGCCGGCCATGACCCCGGCGGCCATCCGCCGGAGCTGCTCTTCTGCGAGAACGAGACCAACGCGCCGCGCCTGTTCGGCTCGGCGCCCGAGACGCCCTATCCGAAGGACGGCATCAACGACCACGTGGTCCACGGCGCCGCCACCGTGAACCCGGACCTGCGAGGTACGAAAGCGAGCTGCTGGTATCACGTCGCCGTCGCGCCGGGCGACACCGTCGAGCTCCGGCTGCGCCTGCATCGCGCGCCCGACGGTGGCACGGACGGCGTCGATCTCGGCGCCGGCTTCGAGCAGGTGATGGCCAAGCGCGAGCGCGAAGCCGACGAGTTCCACGCGTCGCTGTGTCCGGAGGACGCGACCGGAGACGAGCGCGCCGTCATGCGCGCCGCCTTCGCGGGTCTCGTGTGGAGCCAGCAGTTCTATCACTACGACGTCGCGCGCTGGCTGGACGGCGATCCGGCGCAGCCGCCGCCGCCGCCGGCGCGCAAGAGCGGGCGCAACGCCGCGTGGCGACACCTCGACAACTGCGACATCATCCTCATGCCCGACAAGTGGGAGTACCCGTGGTACGCGGCGTGGGACCTCGGCTTCCACTGCGTGACGCTGGCGCACGTGAACCCCGCCGCCGCCAAGCACCAGCTCCGCCTCGTCTGCCGCGAGTGGTACATGCACCCGAACGGCCAGCTCCCGGCCTACGAGTGGGCCTTCAGCGACGTGAACCCGCCCGTGCACGCGTGGGCGGCGCTGTCGGTGTTCCTCATCGACGGCGGTACCGACTTCGATTTCCTGTCGCGCGTCTTCCAGAAGCTGCTCATGAACTTCACCTGGTGGGTCAACCGCAAGGACGCGCTCGACAACAACATCTTCGAGGGCGGCTTCCTCGGGCTCGACAACATCGGGCCGATCGACCGCTCGACGATGCTGCCCGCGGGCTTCGTGCTCGAGCAGTCCGACGGCACGGCGTGGATGGCGATGTACTGCCTCAACATGCTCGAGATGGCGCTCTACCTCGCGAACCACGATCGCGCGTACGAGGACGTCGCCGTCAAGTTCTTCGAGCACTTCGCCTACATCGCGGCGGCGATGGCGCAGGGGGGGCTGTGGGACGAGCAGGAGGGCTTCTTCTACGATCTCCTGCGCGTGCCCGGGGGCGGGGTGGTTCCCATGCGGGGACGCTCGATGGTCGGCCTCGTGCCCATCTTCGCGTCGGTCACGCTGCCGACCTCGCTCTGGGAACGGCTCACCGACTTCCGCACGCGCGTGCGATGGTTCACCGAGCACAAGCCCGCGCTCGCGGGCGGCTGGCACGCCGTGGTGAAGGAAGGGCAGGGGGTGGTGACCTTGGTCGATCAGCCACGCCTGCGTCGCATCATCGCGGCGATGCTCGACGAGCAGGAGTTCCTCTCGCCGTACGGGCTCCGCTCACTCTCGCGCTACCATCGCGAGCATCCGCTCGTGTTGAAGCTGCCGGGCGCCGACGCGCGCCTCGACTACGAGCCCGCAGAATCGTCGAGCGGTCTCTTCGGCGGCAACTCCAACTGGCGCGGGCCGGTCTGGTTCCCGCTGAACTTCCTCGCGATCGAGGCGCTGCGGCAGCTCCACGCTGGCTTCGGCGACCAGTTCACGGTCGAGCTGCCGACGCGCTCGGGACGCCTTGCGCACCTGGGCGAGGTGGCCGACGAGATCGAGCGGCGCCTCCTGCGGCTCTTCCTGCCGGATCAGAACGGACGCCGGCCATTCTGGGGCTCGAACCCGAGATTCCAGGACGCGGCGTGGCGCGATCACCTGCTCTTCCACGAGTACTTCCACGGCGAGACGGGCGAGGGGCTCGGGGCGTCGCACCAGACCGGCTGGACGGCGCTCGCGGCGGCGCTCATCGCGGCGCGTGCGCGGCCTCGCCAGCGGGTGTGCGGTGTTCGCTAGGCCGTCGCGTGGGTGCGGCGGACGGGAGCGGGGTGCCGGCTCACGGTCCTCGCG
>DATJZY010000188.1 GCA_035577985.1 Candidatus Eisenbacteria bacterium | reverse complement strand
TCCAGGCCAAGGTGAACGACTGGCTCGTGCCGTGGCTCAGGATGGAGCGCCGCTTCGCAGGCGCCTCCGCCTCGCCCCCGACCTCGCGACGACGCGACGCTCCGCTCGCGTGGGCGATTGGCTCCGCGCTAACGCGTCAGGCCGGCGGCGCCGACCAGGCAGCGGACTTGCGGCGTGTTGGATTGGTTGGTGAGGGCGATGGCGAAGGCGGAGACGCCGGAGATCGCTTTGGTGGATTTGCCGGGCGTCGTGTCGGGGGTGAGGCGGTCGCCGCGGGTGATTCTTGCGGCGGGGTCGAGGTTGCAGGTGGTCGTGCCGACGAGGGCGATGCGCGCGCTGGCGTCGGGCGCGGCTTCGTCGATGACGACGCCGAGGGCCGTGTCGCCGGCGCGCGCGAGCGTGAAGGCGGCGTCGGTGTCCTTGGCGGCGGCGACGACGTCGCCCGGGATCGAGGGCGCGCCGGTGCGGTTCGTGAGCGGCACCGTGCGCACCGCGTCGCCGGGCGGCTCGAGCAGCGCGGCCTCGACGTCGCCCATGCGCGGATCCCAGCCGGCGATCCGGCGCGACACCATCGTGAACGCGTTCGGCAGGACGTGCAGGGCCTCCACCGAGGCGGCGCCGGCACCGTCCGGCAGGCGGATGCCGATCGCCTGACCCTGGAAGTGGTTCGAGGCGATCTGCCAGCCGAAGACCTGCGTGTCGGGTCCGATCCGCGCGAGATCGACGCCGACGCGCGGCCCGGCCGCACCGCCGAAGAGGAGGTTGCCGGTGATGCTGCCGTAGAGATGGTGCGCGCGATCGCACGCGAGCGGATTGCGGCACCGGCCGGCGGTGCACTCGCCGCCGCGCCCGCAGTCGCCCGCGCCTTCGCACGCGCAGTCCTCCGGCGCGCGGCACGCGCGGCCGGCCCCCGCGCCGGCCGCGCAACGCCGTCCGGGATCGGCGAAGGCGACGAGCGGCGTGTCGACGACGTTGCTGAAGACGAGGTTGTCGGCGATCACCGGATGGTCCGCGCCGCCCACCGACCCGCCGGCCGTCCACCCGGGCGTGCCGTCGTCGCCGATCGCGATCACCGGCGCGCCCCTCGCGCACAGACCGCCCGGGCAGTCCGTGTTCGCCGTGCAGCGGCCCGCGCGGGCGGCGCCGCCGACGCACACGGCGTCGCCGCTCCCCCAGGCGAAGTAGTTGCCGGTGACCGTCCATCCGGCGCCGGCGACGACGATCTTCGATCCGGCGCCCCCGAAGCAGCGATTGCCGGCGACCGTCACGTTGCTGGTGGCCGTGCTCCCGCGCACGCAGTTGAAGGCCGTCACGTGGTTGTGGGTGACGATCGACTGCCCGCCGTCGAGGTAGACGCCGATCGCCGGGTCGGCGTGCTCCACGTACACGCCGCGCGCTTCGCCGACGCGGTTCTCGGCAACGGTGACGAAGCTCCCGAGCGCGGCGATGGCGCGTCCGCTCGCGATGATCCGGTTGCCACGCACGGTCGCGCCGTTGCCGACCTCGATGCCGTCGAGCTCGTAGCGCGTGAACGCCGCCGCCGCGGTATCGGCGGGACCGCGCAGGTCGTTGCGGGAATGCTCGATCCGCCGGCCGCCGCGGAACGAGACGCCGCGCAGGTGGTCGCTCACCCACACGTCGTCGATCGTGCCGCTCGCGGCGGGCGTGAGATCGACCACGACGATGCGCCCGTCGCCGGACGGGGCGCGGGGGCTGCCGGTGCAGGTGCCGCCGTCGCCGCATCCGTGCGCCGCCTCGCACGGCCGTCCGTCGTGCGCGCCACCGACGCAACGCGCGAAGGGCTCGATCTGGTTCACGAACACGCCGCAGCCGACGACGGCGGCGTCGGTGGCGTGCTCGGCCGCGCGCAGGAGCGTGTAGGTCGCGCTCGCGTCGGGCGCGAACGGCGCCTTGCCGGCGGTGACGCAGCGGCCGCCGTCGGCGCACCCGGCGTCCCGGTCGCAGGCGGCGCCGGGCGTCGGGCCACCCACGCACCGGCGCTGGGCGAGCACGAAGCCCGCGTCGTGATCGTCGCAGCGGATCGTGGTCCCGCTCGGCAGTGTGAACGTGGCGCCGCCCGGCGCGGGACCGCTGACGAGGACGCGACAGCCGGCCGGTACGACCAGCGTCCTGCCGCTCGGGCCCTCGAGCGCGCGGGCGACGACCGCCGTCGCGTCGGTGGCGCCGGTGCAGTCGACCTGGCGCGCCAGGTCGACCGTGCGCGTCGCCTCCTCGGCCCAGGCGCCGCGCGCGATGCACGCGACGACGGCGAGCGGCAGCACGAGGCGGCGCACGATGCCGAGGCAGGCGCGGACGCCGCCCCACGGCAGCAGGACGAGCGGGATGAAGCCGAGCGGCACGCCGACCAGGGCCGCGAGCCGCCCGGGGAGTCCACGGATCGGCGCGGCGAGCAGGACGACCTGCGCGGCCGCGAAGGCGGCGAGCCCCCCTACGAGCTTCTGGGGACTTCCGCCGAGCCCGTAGAGCTTCACGATCACCCACCCATACCACGCCGCCCCGATGGCGACCGACGCGCCGAGCGCGAGGCGGGGGGAGCGACCGCGCGCACGCAGCGGCTGCGCGACGTAGGCCTCGAGCCAGGCGCCCAGCGTCGCGTACCAGCGCCGCCAGAAGTCGCGCGGGTCGCGCGCGGCCCAGGGCGCACGGAAGTTCGGCGGCACGTCGACGCCGATCATGGCGGCGAGCCCGCGCGCGATCGTCGTCCAGCCGGCCTGGAAGAGCGAGAGCTGGAGCAGCGCCTCGACCACCCAGAGCCACAGGCGGGAGCGGCCGAACACCGCGCCGCGCGACGCGGCCACGTCCGGCGTCACGAGCCCGAAGAGGTGGATCGACGCGCCGACCAGCAGCGCACCGCCCGCGACGCGGACGAGCGCGGCGGCGCTGCGAGCGATGAATCGTCCGACACCGTCCGCGGCGGGAACGAGCCGCGGTGCCAACGCCGCCGGCGATTCGATCGGCCCGAAGCCGAAGGTCGGGAAGAAGAAGAAGGCGGCCAGGAATCGCCCCGGCGTCGGATGCGGAACGCCGCGCCGCCGATCGACGGCGTACGCGACCAAGCGGAGCACGATCATGCTCGTCGCGAAGGCGCCGAAGAGCCGAACGCCCGGCTCGATCGGGCGCGCGGCGACGAGCCAGCGCGCGGCGGCGGCGATGGCGAGCGCGATCAGGAGCGCGATCGCGATCGCGCCCAGGCGGCCGCGGAGCCATTCGACCGCAGCGTAGAAGGCGACCGCGAAGACGAGCGCCGCGGCGGCGAGCTGCGGGTCGACGAGTGCCGCGAGCATGGCGACGCCGGTCGCGGCGAGGAGCCAGACGCGGACGACGAGCGGCAGGACCGCTGCGATCCAGGTGACCGACACGCCGAGCAGGCCGTAGAGCGCGAGACGGATCGCGAGCCCGTCGCGATCCGCCCACAGCGCGGCGGCGAACGCGCGCGGGAACGGGCGCCACGCGCCCACTCTGCCGCCGCCCGGCGCCTCGACCGGTACGACCCCGTCGGGCAGCAGGCGCCGCCGGGCGAGGAAGTCCCAGATCACCTGGCTCGCGATGAAATGGCCGCCGGCGTCGAGACGCGTCGTGCCCGGAATCGTCGCGGGCTGACCGAGCTGCTTGCGCATGCCCCACAGCGGAGGGCCCAGGTCGACAGTGGGGATGCCGAGCTCGATGAGGATCGATCGCAGCGGCTTCTCGGGCGTCGCCTCGCCGAGGTTCGGCAGGCGCGGGAGGGGCGCCATCGCCACCACGAGTGTCCCGCCCGCAGCGCGCACCTCGTCGCGGAGCACGCGCAGGATCGCGCGCACGAGGTCGCGCCCGCGCGCGCGGTCCGCCTCCATGTCGCCGGTCGTGCTGCCGGTGGGATCGGCGACCAGCCACCCCGTCGGCGCCCCGGGCGGTGGCGCCGTGCCGCGCGCGAGCCGTACGAGCTGGAGCCGGTCGAGCAGCGACGATCGTACCGGCGGCGGCGCATCGCTCTGCAACGGCGCCGGGGTGAAGACGCGCAGCCCGTCCCCGTCGAGCAGGAGATACGGCTTCCACGGCAGCCGCGACGCCGCGGCGGTGATGAGCGCCGGCGAGACGGCGGTCATGTCGGTCACGGGGTCGGCGACCAAGAGGACGACGTCGGGGTGCAGGCGCGCCCCTTCGGCGCGAAACCACAGGAGCGCGTTGTCGAGCGCGAAGCCTCCCGTCCCGGCGTTGAACACACGCAACGGTCGCCCGCGGCGGACGTCGGCGCGCTCCTGGAGCGCGCGGGAGAGGCGGCGCTCCGGACGCACGCCGAGCCCTTCGGGCAGCACGCCGCCCAGGACCAGCATGCGCGCGGCGCCGGATGGGGTCGCGTCGAGCGGCGATTCGAGCATCCCGAGGTCGTCGGTCTCGATCGGACTCGGCGGGATCGGTCGATCGTCGCAATAGGTCGCCCATCCCCTGAGGCCGGGACGATGCCGCCATCCGAAGCGGGCGTCGGCTTCCATGAACACGCCGGGCTCGCCCACGCACAGGCGATCGCCGTGCAGCCGCGCGAGCAGCTCGCCGGTCGCCAGGGCGAGGAGCACGCCCAGGATGGGGACGACGGCGCGGGTCATCGGGGCGCGTCGACGAGCCAGCGGCGCAGCCAGGCATAGACCTCCGCGCGCGCAGCGTCGTTGAACGTGTGCCCGGAGTCGACCAGCACGAAGCGGAACCGCTCGGGCGCGCCGAGGCGGCGATAGGCGCGCCGGAGCGCGCGCGCCGTGGTCCGCGCGCAGTCGGCCGGGACGGTGTCGTCGTCGCGGCCGTTCACCATGAAGACCGCCGCGTGCAGGACGCGCCGGGGATGCCAGCGGACCTCGCGCTCGCGCAGCCACGCGCTGTAGGCGGGATCGAGGTCGAGCGGCTCGCCCTTCATCGCGAGCGACGACTCGTGCAGGAAGGTGTGGTAGTCGCCGCATCCGGCCACGATGGCGGCCACCCGGATGCGCGGCTGTCCGGCCACGCCCTGGAGCGCGACGAAGGCGTTGGTCGAATGGCCGAGGATGCCGATGCGCGTGGGGTCGATCTCGGGCTCGCCCGCCATCGCGTCGAGGACCTGGGGCAGCGTGCCGGTCGCGTTGGCGTCGATCAGGCGGAAGTACGACTGTCCCACCGTCTTCGGCGTCGGCGAGGCGAGCAGCCACGTGCCGTACGTCTTGGCCGGGGGCTCGGGCTTCGGGTCGGGCGGCGGCGACGCGCGCGGCAGGCCGCGCAGCAGCTCCCAGTGCTGCCGGTAGCTGACCACCACGATGCCGGCCTCGAGCAGCGGCACGCGCGCGTCCGCGATGTACGAGATCACCGCCGGCTTCGGGCCGGGCGGCTCGAGCGGCACCTCGATCGTGATCTCGACGAAGCGGCCCTGCACGAAGACCTGGTGGACGCGCGACGGAGGGCCCGTTCGCTCCGCGGGCGGACCGGGGGGCGGATCGGGCCGGCGGCAGAGGCTGCACCCGCCGATCCCGATCGCGAGCGCCACGCAGGCGAGGGCGGACGGATGGAGTCGCGCGCGCGCCACGATCACTCGACGTAGCCGAGCGCTCGCAGCGCGTCGAGCAGCTCGCGTCGCTTCTCCTCGTCGAGGTCGAGCGGCAGCCTGCCGGACTGGATGCGTCCTTCGGCCAGCGCCGGCGAGCGCCGCCATGCATGGGCTTGCAGCTCGGCGACCGCGTCCGGATGCTCGGCGGCGACGTCGCGCGTCTCTTTCGGGTCGGACGTCAGATCGAAGAGCCGCGTGTGGGTCCCATCGATGAGGAGCTTCCAGTTGCCGCGTCGCACGCCCCATTCCGCTACGCCGTAGAGGCCCGGGCGGATCATGGCCTTGGGACCCCACGGCGGCTCGAGGCGCTCCATGAGCGCGCTCGGCGCGTCGAGCGGCCGGCCCGGCGCGAAGAGGTCGCGTCCGACCCACGCGCTGGACGGCGCGACGCCGGCGAGGCTCGCAACCGTCGGCGCGACGTCGAGCAGGCTCACGATCTGGTCCACGTCGCGGCGCGAGCCGGTCCACGGCAGCCCCATCACGAACGGCACACGCACCAGCTCCTGGTAGAGCGAGTGCGCGTGCCCGTGCGTCCCGTCGTCCTCGGGGCCGAGCGCGTCGCCATGGTCGGCGACGACCACGATCGCGGTGCGATCGCGGATGCCGAGGACGCCGAGGCCCTCCACCAGATCGCCGAGCTGCTGGTCCGTCCACGCGATCGTCTCGTCGTACACGTTCGTGAGATTGCTGCCGCGCGCTTCGAGCTCCATCTCGCGCGCCGCGCCGTGGAAGTCGCCGAGCGCGACGCGGTCGCGCGCGCGAGGTGGCGTGGCCGGCGGCTTGCGCCCGTCGGCGTCGAAGCGCCCTCGGTACTGGAGGGGATAGAGCCGATCGTGCACGTCGAGCGTGTGCACGTACGCGAAGAACGGCGCCGACGCGTGACGTGTGATCCATCCGAGCGCCGTGCGGACGAGGACGCGGTCGGTCGGGGCCGGTTGGCCCGGCTGCGTGCTGGGCGACGTGATCGGATGGTCGTAGGTGTCGAAGCCGCGTCCGAATCCCAGGTTGCCGAGGACGGCGCGGTTCACCACGAACGCCGCCGTCTGGTAGCCCGCGTCGTGGAACGTCTCGGCGAGCGTCTTCGGCACGATCGCGAGCTGCTGGAACTTGGCGCCGACCTCCGACGGGTAGCGCGACGTGAAGAGCGAAGGGATCGAGTTGAGCGTGCTCGGCCCGGCCGCATAGGCCTGCGTGAACACGACGCCGTGCGCGGCGAGCGCGGCGAGGTTGGGCGAGGTGTCGCGCGGATAGCCGTAGACCGAGAGGTGGTCGGCGCGCAGCGCGTCCACCAGCACGACGATCACGTTGATGCGCTGGCCCTCGGGCGGGCGGAGCCGTGCGGCGAGCGGTGGCGGCGCGGCCGTGGCCGTCCCGGCGACACGCACGTCGCGCCACGCGATCGGCATCGGCTGCCGCGACTCGAGGCGCAGGCGGGCGAGATCGCCTTCGCCGCCGGCGAGGTGCGCCGTCCATTCGCCGCTCTCGGATCGGACCGGTGTGGCCTCGCGCTCCGCGCCGTCCACCGTGGTCGTGATGCGGATCGCCGGCGCCGGAGCCGGTGGCTCGATGCGGAAGCGCAGCACGGGATCGGCGGGCAGCCGCAGCCACACGTCGATCGTGCCGGCGCGCTGCTGGAGCAGCGCGCGCACGCCGTCGAGGTCCGCGACCGGCAGCGGCCCCGCGACGCCGTCGACCGCCCCATAGGCGAGGTCGGTGACGACGACCTCGGCCGGCGCGCCCGGCCGCCGGCAGCCGACCGACAGGGTCGCGCACCCGATGGCGATGAGGCAGAGCAGCGTCGCGCCGCGGCCGCGTAACATGGGATCAGAACTGGAAGTAGATGAAGCGCTCGCTCGCCGGCGCCAGGAAGAAGGCGGCGACCGTCGCGGCGCTGTAGGCGAGCCCCTGCGCCACGGGCGACAGGGCGACGAACCGCTCGCGCAGCTTCGCCGCCGGCGGGGCCACGTGCAGCAGGAGCCCGACGGCGACCAGGATCGCGGCCTCCGAGCCCGCGCGGACCACGATGTAGCCCGGGGTTGCGAGCCGTCCGAGCGACACGATGCTCTCGGCGAGCGACGGCGCCCGGAAGAACACCCAGCCGAGCACGACCAGGTGGAACATGCCGATGCGGCAGAGCGCGGTCGCGACGGGCCCGCGGTCGGCGGGCGGCCGCCGGTCCGTGAACAGCCGGTGCCCCGCGAGCAGCGTGCCGTGATAGCCGCCCCACACGACGAAGTTCCACGCGGCGCCGTGCCATAGGCCGCCCAGCAGCATCGTGACGAGGAGGTTCACGTAGGTGCGCAGGCGCGAGCCGCGATTGCCGCCGAGGGAGATGTAGAGGTAGTCGCGCAGCCACGTCGAGAGGGAGATGTGCCAGCGCTGCCAGAACTCGCGCGGGCTCTGGGCGAGATACGGGCGTTCGAAGTTCTCGGGGAGCCACAGGCCGAAGAGCCGGCTCACGCCGAGCGCGATGTCGGTGTAGCCCGAGAAGTCGAAGTAGATCTGGAAGGCGTAGGCGTAGTATGCGAGCAGCACGTTGCCGGCGGGGTAGGCGCCGAGGTCGCCCCAGACCTGGTCCACGTACTGGCCGAGCACGTCCGCGAGCAGCACCTTCTTCAGGAACCCCTGGGCGATGCGGGCGAGCGCCTCCTCGACGTCGGGGCCGGTCACGACCGGCGCGGACGCGAGCTGCGGGATGAAGGCGCGCGGGCGCACGATTGGTCCGGCGACCAGGTGCGGGAAGAACGAGAGGAACAGCGCGAAGTCGAGCAGGCTCCGGCAGGCGCGCTCACCGCGGTAGACGTTGATCGTGTAGGCGAGCGACTCGAAGGTGTAGAACGAGATGCCGATCGGCAGCAGGATGTCCCAGTGCGGCGGCTCCGCCAGACCGAACAGATGGTAGAGGTTGTCGGCGACGAAGTTCCCGTACTTGAAGTAGCCGAGCATGCCGAGGTTGAAGGCGAGGCTCACGCACAGGAGGAGGCGCCGTCGTACGGGCTCGGTCGTACGCTCGAGCACGATGCCGAGCGAGTAGTCGATGAGCGTGGAGCCCAGCAGCAGGAGCCCGAAGAACGGGTTCCACGACATGTAGAAGAGGTAACTGGCGACGACCAGGAAGATCTTGCGGCCGCGCCAGAAACGACGCGGGATGCACAGGTAATGGATGACGAGGGTGAGGGGCAGGAAGATCAGGAACTCGAGGCTGTTGAACAGCATGTGGCCGGCGTGTTCTAGGCGGCGGGCGCGGTGATCGTCAAACCGCGCGCCGATTCCTGATGCCGCGTGTCGTCGCGATCCTGCTCACCTTCTTCGGCGTGCTCGGCGTCGCCGCCGCCGTGCTCGTGCGCGTCGCCGGCGCGCCGTCGCGCGTCGCCGGCGAGGCGCTCTACGTGCACCGCGTGGTCCTCGACCAGATCGAGCTCGCGGCACGCGGACCGCGGCCGGACGTCGCGTGGCTCGGCGACTCGAGCATCATGGACGCGCCGAAGATCGTCGGCTATCCGGCGCTCGTCGACCGCGACGACCTCGAGCCGCGCGGACTCCACGGCGTCGCGCTCGCGGCGATGGGGTTCGACTTCTACGCCTACGACTCGCTGATCGACGCGACGCTCGACCTGGGTCCGCGCGTGATCGTGATGATCGCCAACTTCCGCGTCTCGATCCCCGAGGGCGGCGTGCGGGGCTTCAACGACCTCGTGGCCGAGCAGCCGCTTTCGCGCCTGCCGGACGTGCTCGCGCTGCCGTACAGCTTTCGCGGCATGACCGCGCCGCGGCTCGTGCTCGCGCGCGCGCTGCGAACGACCCCCGGCGAGGACGCGTTCCTCATCGCCGAAGGGTCCCGCCGGCTGTTCCAGGAGCAGCGCTTCTGGCGCGTCCTCGGACCGGACGCACCGCGCGAGCTGACGCAGTGGGAGGTCTTCGTGGCCGGACGCAGCGGCGTGCTCGGCGCCTACCGGCGTCCCATCCGTCCCCGCCAGCCGCTCATGCGCTTCGCGCGCGACGCCGTCGCGCGTGCGGTGGCGCGCGGCGCCCGCGTCCTGGTGGTCGTGACGCCCGTGCCGGTCGATCGGCTGCGGGGCATGGGCTGGTACGACGAGCGCGAGTACGCGGAGCGGGCGGCCGTCGTCCGCGAGGTGGTCGAGTCCGAGGGCGGGCACGTGCTGGATCTGCACGATGCGCTGCCCGAGTCGCTCCTGCGCGACGCCGGCGGACACTTCACGCCCCAGGGCAACGCGCGCATGGCCGAGCTCGTGTGGCCGCCGATCGCCCGGTTGCTGGAGGTCGAGCGAACGGAGTAGGACGCCCGCCGCGTGCGGCGCGTCGTCGGCATCGTGGTCTCGTATCTGGTCGGGCTCGGCGTTGCGACGTGGTGGATCACCGCGACGTGGGGCGACACGGCGTACGCGAAGGGGCAGGACCTCTATCCGCACCGCGTGCTCGCCGGCTGGCTCGCCAAGTGGGAGGGCGAGCACCTGGACGTCGTCTGGCTCGGCGACTCGACGCTGATGGAGCTGACGATGCCGAGCTATCCGTCGGTGATCCAGCGCAAGGATCTGAACCCCCTGCGGATGCGGAGCGCCAACCTGTGCACGCCCGGATTCGACTTCTTCGGCTACTACACCCTCATCGGGCCGGTGCTGGACCTCCGGCCGAGGGTCGTGGTGCTGGTCGCGCACCTGCGCCTGTTCGATCCCGGCGGCACGAACCGCGGCTTCACCGATCTCGCCGGGCTGATTCCCGGCGACGAGCTGCCGCGCGCGGTGACCCTGCCCATTGCCGCCCGCGGCCTCACGGCGCCGCGCCTGCTGCTCGCGCGGCTCATCGACACCGACTGGGGCGTGTGGACGTTCCTGGTCGCCGAGGGGCTCCGCAACGACTTCCAGGAGGCGGGCTTCTGGAGCGCGCTCGGGACGAGCAAGCGGCCGCGCCTCGGCCCGGCCATGGCCGGCATCGCGGGGCGGTATGCCGCCGCGCTCACGCCGGGCCATCCGCTCGTGCGCTTTGCGGGCGAAACGGTGCGGATGGCGACCGCGCGCGGCGTCCCGGCGCTGGTCGTGGTGACGCCGATCCCGTGGGAGTGGCTGACGGCCCGCGGCACGTACGATCCGGCTGCGGTGGCAGCGCACGTCGAGGTGCTCCGTCGCGTGGTGGAGGCGAACGGCGGGACCCTGCTCGACCTGCACGATGCGCTCACGAAGCCGGAGTTCCGCGATCTGGGCGGCCACTTCAGCGCGCAGGGGGCGGACAAGATGGCCGCGCTGGTGTGGCCGGCGCTGCAGCCGCTGCTGCTGCGGAGCGCCGGCCTCAGCGCGCCCGCAGCGAGCCGAGGTACGCCGTGAGCGCGTCGCGCCAGTGCCGGAGCGGCGGCTCGCCCGTCTCCGCCAGGCGCGTGTTGGCGAGCACCGAGTAGGCGGGCCGCGGCGCCGGCGCGGCGTACGATGCGGTCGTGATGGGCGTGATGCTCGCCGCGATGCCCCCGAGGTCGAGTGCGGCCCGCGCGAACTCGAACCACGTGCACTCGCCGGCGTTGGTCACGTGGTAGACGCCCGGCGGCGCGTCGCCCGCGACCCAGCGGGGAAACAGGCGCACGAGCGCCGTCGCGAGATCGCCGGCCCACGTCGGCGCGGTCACCTGGTCGTCGACCACGCGTAGCGCCTGGCCGCGCCGTGCCTGGGCGAGGACGCGGTCGATGAAGCTGCCGCCCTTGCCGCGCGAGCCGCCGGCCGCGTACACCCCGGCCGTCCGCACGATGGCGTGCCGCGGCGCGTGCTCGGCGCACAGGCGCTCGCCGGCGAGCTTCGAGCGCGCGTAGGCCCCGAGCGGGTTGGGCGTCGCGTCCTCGCGGTAGGGCGTCCGCTGTCGCCCGTCGAAGACGTAGTCGGTGCTGGTGTGGACCAGGAAGGCGCCGACGCGGTGCGCCGCCCGCGCGAGCGCGCCGACCGCGTCGGCGTTGATCGCGTTCGCGCTGCTCGGGTCCTGCTCGGCCGCATCCACCCGGTTGTCGGCCGCCGTGTTGACGACGAGGTCGGCTCGCAGGTCGGCGAGCCGGGTCGCGATCGAGCCCGCGTCCTGCAGATCGAGGGCCGCGCGGTCGAGCGCGATCGTGTCGCCCGGCGGCAACCGCGCTCCCAGCTCCCGCCCGAGCTGCCCCGTCGCCCCGATGATCACCACGCGCACGCCCGCACTATATGGGGCGCCGTCCACCGCCGCGAACACGCGAAGATCCGAAACTCAACCCGCGCTCCCGTTGCGTTGGGTCGTCGGGCGCCGTTACAACGGTTCGATGTCCCGTCTGTGGGTCTACGTCGCCCGCTATCGGCTACGGCTGGCGGCGGGCGTCGTCTGCCTGGTGGGGGCGACGAGCCTCGCCATGGCCGTGCCGTGGCTCTGGCGCCGGGCCGTGAACGACATCGGCGCAGGTGCCGGCTCCGGGGCGCTCGTGCGCACCGTGGCCCTCATCGCAGGTATCGCCGCGGCCCAGGCCGTCACGCGGACCCTGTCCCGCACGCTCATCTTCAACGTCGGACGCGACATCGAGTACGACCTGCGCAACGAGCTGTTCGCGCACCTGGAGCGCCTGCCGCTCTCCTTCTACCAGAGCCGCAAGACCGGCGACCTGATGTCGCGTCTCGTGAACGACGTGACGGCGGTGCGGATGCTCCTGGGGCCCGGGATCCTCAACTTCATCAACACCCCCGTCTACTACGCCTACGGCCTCGCCATCATGTGCTCGATCGATCCGCTGCTCACGGTCTCGACGCTGGCGGTCTATCCGGTCGTCCTCTACTGCGTGAAGCGGACGAGCGCGCTGCTCCTCGAGCGGACCCTGCGCGTCCAGGAAGGTCTCGCGGATCTGTCGAGCCGCGTGCAGGAGAACCTCTCCGGCATGCACGTCGTCAAGGCGTACGTGTCCGAGGAGCACGAGACGCGCACGTTCCTGGCGCTCAACGATCGGTTCCAGGAGGCGAGCATGCGCCTCGCGCGCATGCGCAGCTTCATCGGGCCGCTCATGAACATCGTCGGCGGCGTCGGCGCGCTCGTCGTGCTGTGGGTGGGCGGCCGGCGCGTCATGTCGGGACGCCTCTCGGTGGGCGACCTGGTGGCGTTCATCGGCTACCTCCATCTGCTCGCCTGGCCGACCATGGCGCTCGGCTGGATGCTGTCGGTCTTCCAGCGCGGCCGCGCCGCCATGCAGCGTCTGAACGAGCTCTTCGCCGTGACGCCCGCGATCGCGAGCCCGCCCGGCGCGCAGGCGATCGACGGGTTCCGGGGCGAGATCACGCTGCGCGACGTGACCTTCCGCTACCCCGGGCATCCGAGCGCCGCGCCGGTGCTGGACCACGTGAGCCTCACGATTCCGGCCGGCAAGACGGTCGCGATCGTCGGGCGGACCGGCGCGGGCAAGTCGGCGCTCGTCGGCCTGCTGCCGCGCCTGTTCGACGTCGAGGGCGGGCAGGTGCTCGTCGACGGCTGCGACGTGCGCACGCTGCCGCTGGGGTGGCTGCGCGCGAACGTCGGCCTCGTGCCGCAGGATCCGTTCCTGTTCTCGCGCACGATCGCAGACAACGTGGCCTTCGCGATTCCCGAGGACGGCCACCATCGGGTGCAGTGGGCGGTCGACATGGCCGGGCTGCGGCGCGACCTCGACGACATGCCGGCGGGGCTCGACACGATCGTCGGCGAGCGCGGCATCACGCTCTCGGGCGGGCAGAAGCAGCGCGTGACCCTGGCGCGCGTGCTCGCCTCCCAGCCGCGCGTCCTCCTGCTCGACGACGCGCTCTCGAGCGTCGACGCCTCGACCGAGCGTGAGATCCTGGACCGGCTGCGGAGCTTCTTCCGGGCCCGCACGACGGTGCTCGTCGCCCATCGCATCACGACCGTGAAGGAGGCCGACGTCATCGTCGTGCTCGAGGACGGCCGCGTGGTCGAGCAGGGCGACCACGACACCCTCCTCGCGCGCGGCGCGGTGTACGCCGACCTCTTCCGCCAGCAGGCGCTCGAGGGCGAGCTGGAAGCGATCTGATGGACGACACCGAGGACATCGGCAAAGCGTACGACGCGCGCCTGATCGGCCGGCTGTGGACGTTCGTGCGCCCGTACCGCGGCATCTTCTGGAGCGCCTTCCTGCTCTCGCCGATGAACCAGGGCTTCAGCCTGATCCAGCCCTACCTCCTCATGCTCGGCATCGATCGCTACGTGGCCGCGAAGGACACCGCCGGCCTCGGGCGGCTCGCCGGCTTCTTCGTGGTCGCGGTCGCCGGCGAGTTCGTCACCTACTACGGACAGTCGTACCTCACCATGCTGGTGGCGCAGCGCAGCCTCGCCGACCTGCGCGTGGCCCTCTTCGCGCACCTGCAGCGCCTGCCGATGTCGTTCTACGACCGCACGCCGGTCGGCAAGGTCGTCTCGCGCGTCACGACCGACGTGGACGTCCTGAACGAGATGTTCGCGGCCGGCGCGATGACGATCGTGCTCGACCTCCTGAAGCTCGTCGGCATCACGGGCTTCATGCTGTGGATCAACTGGCAGATGGCGATCGTGAGCCTGCTTCTCCTGCCGCCGATGACGCTCGCGATCGACTTCTTCCGCCGCCGGGCGCGCGTCACCTACCGGCAGATCCGCGAGCGCATCGCGCGCATCAACGGCTTCCTCCAGGAGGCGATCACGGGCATCGCCGTGGTCCAGCTCTCGGCGCGCGAGCAGCGGACCTACGGCGAGTTCGAGCGCTTGAACGCCGATCACCGCGACGCCAACCGCTGGTCGAACCGCTACGAGGCGGCCCTGTTCTCGCTCGTGGAGGCGGTCGCGACGGTGTCGATCGCAGCCATGCTGTGGCGGGGCGGCGTGCTCCACGCCCGCGACGCCGTCGAGCTCGGAACCGTCATCGCGTTCATCCAGTACATCCAGCAGTTCTTCGTCCCGATCCGTGACTTCAGCGCGAAGTATGCCGTGATGCAGTCGTCCATGACCGCGGCCGAGCGCATCTTCGCGCTCTTCGACGAGCCGGGGGAGCCGGTGCCGGCCGCGGGGCGCGTTCCCGACGAGATCCGTGGCGCGATCGAGTTCGATCACGTGTGGTTCTCGTACAGGGACACGGACCATGGCGAGCCCGACTGGGTGCTGCAGGACGTCTCCTTCCGCATCGCGCCGGGCGAGCGGGTGGCGATCGTGGGCGCCACCGGTTCCGGCAAGACGACACTCATCAAGCTCCTCGATCGCCTCTACACCGCGCAGCGCGGGCGCCTCCTCGTCGACGGCCTGGACGTGCGCGAGTGGGACGGCGCGGCGCTGCGGCGGCGCATCGCCGTCGTCCTGCAGGACGTGTTCCTGTTCAGCGGCAGCCTCGAGGAGAACGTCACGCTCGGGCGGTCCGACATCGATCGCGCGCGGGTCGATGCGGCCGCGAAGCACGTCCACGCGCATGGGTTCATCGGCCGCCTGGGCGGCTGGTCGGCGGTGCTGCGCGAGCGGGGCTCGAACCTCTCGACCGGCCAGCGCCAGCTCCTCGCCTTCGCGCGCGCCCTGGCACACGATCCGGCGATCCTCGTCATGGACGAGGCGACCTCGAGCGTCGACCCCGAAACCGAATGGCTCGTGCAGGACGCCCTCGAGAAGCTCCTCGCGGGCCGGACGGCGCTCATCATCGCGCACCGCCTGTCGACCATCGAGCACGCCGACCGCATCATCGTCCTGCACAAGGGGCGGCTGCGCGAGGAGGGGACGCACGCCGAGCTGCTGGCGCGCGACGGCATCTACGCCCGGCTCTATCGCGTGCAGTACGCGAGCGGGGCGATCCCCGTCGAGGCGTCGGCCGCGGCGCGCTCGTGAGGCGCGCCGGGCGGGCCGCGCTCGTGGCGCTCGCCGTCGCGGCGAGCGGGTGCGGGGTCGGGTACGTCGTGCGCGCCGGCTATTCGGAGGCGCGCATCCTGTGGCGGCGCGAGCCGATCACGACCGTGCTCGCGCGGCCCGACCTCGCCCCTGGGCTGCGCGAGCGGCTCGAGCTGGTCCTCGCGGTGCGGGCCTTCGCCCGCGACGACCTCGGCCTCCGCGTCGGGGAGAGCTTCGCCACCTTCGCCGACGTCGACGGCGACGCGACGGTGTGGGTCGTGTCGGCGGCGTACCGCGACCGGCTGGAGGCGTACACGTGGTGGTTCCCGGTGGTCGGACGGGTCCCGTACAAGGGGTTCTTCGATCGCGGCGAGGCAACCGCGCTCGCGGCGACGCTCGAGGCGGACCAGCTCGACGTGGACGTCCGCTCGGCGTCGGCGTTCAGCACGCTCGGCTGGTTCGCCGACCCGCTGCTCTCGACGACCGCGCGCGCCGATCCGGTGCGGCTCGCCGAGACGGTGATCCACGAGCTGTTCCACGCGACGCTCTATCTGCCCGGCGAGGCGACCTTCAACGAGAGCGCCGCGACCTTCGTCGGTCATCGCGGCGCGATCGCGTTCTTCTGCGGCGGGCCGGGCGAGAACGTGGAGCGCTGCGGGACGGCGATCCGGCGCTGGAACGCCGAGCGCGCGCACGGGCGGGTGGTGGCGCGTCTCGTCCGCCGGCTGCGTGCGCTCTATGCGAGCGGCGACCCGCCGCCGGCGATCCAGCGGCAGCGACGCATGCTCGCCGCGCACGCCGCGGCCACGGTCGAGCGCCGGCATCTCGGGGATCCCCGCGAGCTCTCGCCGCCGAACAACGCCCGGCTGCTGGCCGTGGTCACCTACGAGACCGACCTCGACCTGTTCGACGGTCTCGTGGCGCCCGGACGGCCGCTGCGGCCGGCGATCGCGGCGATCGTGGCCCGGGCGCGCGGCGCGGACGATCCGTTCGCCGCCGTGCGCGCGATCGATCCGCGCACGTTGCAAACGGACGCGGCGGGACTAGACTCTCCTTCGCCATGGCGCCCGTCGCATTCGCCGTGGACGTCATGCTGGGTCGCCTCGCGCGCTGGCTCCGCATTCTCGGGCATGACGTCGCGTACGGTCCCCACCTGCACGGCGCGGGGCTCGTGCGCCGCGCCCGCGACGAGGGCCGGATGATCCTCACGCGCGACACCCAGCTCGTGCGCGACCCGAACCTGCCGCCCCACGTCTTCATCACGAGCGATCACTTCCGGCACCAGCTCCGGCAGGTCGCCGGCGCGGTGCCGCTCGCCGCGGGCGCGACCTTCACCCGCTGCGTCGAGTGCAATCGCCTCCTACAGGAAACGGCGCGGGACGCGGTGCGCGAACGCGTCCCGCCGTACGTCTTCCAGACGCAGGCGCGCTTCTGGACCTGCGCGGCGTGCCACCGCGTCTTCTGGCCGGCGACGCACCACGCGCGCATGCGGGCCGAGCTCGACGCGCTCGGGCTCGGAGCGTCCGCATGACGGCCGACGGGGCGCCGCCGACGTTCCCGGTCGCGCGCTGTGCGCCGTGCGACCGCGAGGTGCTGGCGCACGTGTGGGTCGGTGCCGGCGGCGACGAGCAGTACGGGTGCATCCATTGCGACGCGCTGCTCGATCCCGCCGAGCTGCGCTGGGTCGCCGAGGAGGAGCTCGACGCAATCGGCTACGGGCTGCTGGCCGAGCGCGAGCATTGCGGGCGGCCGGACTGCGGGGGCGGGCGCTGCGGCCGCGCGTAGCATCGCTGTGCGGGGTGCGCTGGTAGTCCGATTTTCGCCGTGGTAGGCCCTGCCGAATCACCCCCCAGGAGGGACGACGCACCATGAACGAGCGAGTTCGCGAGATCCTCAGTTGCTACTCCAGCGACAACCCGGGGACGCTGACGAACCTGGCGCGGCTCCTCAACACGGGCCGCCTGGGGGGCACCGGCAAGCTGGTGATCCTCCCGGTCGACCAGGGCTTCGAGCACGGACCGGCCCGGTCGTTCGCGAAGAACCCCGACGGCTACGACCCCCGCTACCACTTCCGCCTGGCCCTCGACGCCGGCTGCAACGCCTACGCGGCGCCGCTCGGTTTCATCGAGGCGGGTGCGGCCGAGTTCGCGGGCGAGATCCCTCTCATCCTGAAGCTCAACGACTCGGACTCGCTCTATACCGGCACCGATCCGTGCCCGGCCCTCACCGGCAGCGTCGACGAGGCGCTGCGGCTCGGCTGCGTCGCGATCGGCTTCACGATCTACCCGGCGTCGGCGTTTCGCAACGAGATGTACCGGCAGATCCGCGACCTCACCGAGGAAGCCAAGCGCAAGGGCCTCGCCGTCGTCGTGTGGTCCTACCCGCGCGGCTCGGGCATCTCGAAGGAGGGCGAGACCGCCATCGACGTGTGTGCCTATGCCGCGCAGATCGCGGCCCAGCTCGGCGCGCACGTGATCAAGGTGAAGCCGCCGACGCAGCACATCGAGCAGGCCGCCGCGAAGAAGGTCTACGAGAGCGAGAAGATCAAGATCGACACCCTCGCCGATCGCGTGCGGCACGTCGTGCAGAGCGCGTTCGGCGGCCGCCGCATCGTCATCTTCTCGGGCGGCGAGGCGAAGGGGAACGACGCCATGTTCGACGAGATCCGCGCCATCCGCGACGGCGGCGGGTTCGGCTCGATCATCGGCCGCAACTCGTTCCAGCGCCCGAAGAAGGACGCCATCGCCTTCCTCGGTACCGTCATGGACATCTACGCCGGCAAGGTGAAGTGACGTGCCGGTCGGGGGGGTGAACTTCGAGATCCTGTCGCGATCGTTCCTCAAGGTCGCGGAGGAAGCCGCCATCGCCGCCGCGCGGACGATGGGGCAGGGCAAGCGCAAGTACTCCGACCACGTCGCCGTCGAGGCCATGCGGACCGCGATGGACCAGCTCGCGATGCGCGGCACCATCGTCATCGGCGAGGGCGAGCGCGACGAGGCCCCGATGCTCTACGTGGGCGAGAAGGTCGGGCTCGGCGGTCCGAGCGACCTCGAGATCGACATCGCGGTCGATCCGCTCGAAGGGACGAACCTGTGCGCGACCGGGTCGCCCGGTGCGATCGCCGTCCTCGCCGCGGCGACCAAGGGCGGCCTCTTGCACGCGCCCGACATGTACATGGACAAGCTCGTGGTCGGACCCGCCGCGCGCGACCACGTCGATCTCGACGCGCCCGCGGCCGACAACCTGAAGGCCATCGCGAAGGCGCTCAACCGGGACGTCGAAGACCTCGTCGTGATCGTCCTCGATCGCGAGCGGCACGTGAAGCTCATCGACGACATCCGCGCGGCCGGCGCGCGCATCAAGCTCATCAGTGACGGCGACCTGTCGCCCGCCATCGCGGCGGCCGTGCGCGGCACGAACGTGCACGCGGTCATGGGGATCGGGGGCGCGCCCGAGGGCGTGCTCGCCGCCGCCGCCATGCGCTGCCTCGGCGGCGGCATGCGCGGGCGGCTCGTGGTCGCGAAGGAAGGACAGCTCGAGCGCCTGAAGAAGATGGGCGTCACCGACCTCGACAAGGTCTACACCGAGAGGGATCTCGCCCCGGCCGACGATCTCCTCTTCGTCGCGACCGGCGTCACCGACGGCGCCTTCATGCGCGGCGTGCGCTTCTTCGGCGGTGGCGTGCGCACGAGCTCCATCATCATGTCGCTGGGCGAGCGGCACATCCGGTTCGTCGACACCGTCCACGTCGACGAGGGCAGCGAGGTCGTCGTCGAGTTCTGACGCGGGCCGTGGACGAGCCGTCGCGCGGGAGCACGGTCGGACGGGCGCTCGGCGTCGTCACGCTGCACGTGGCGCTGGTCGTGTGGCTCACGTGGCCGCTGGGCGCGAACCTCGCGACCCACGTGCCGCACACGCGCGAGATCGCCTCGACCGACCTGCCGTACTGCGCATGGGTCCTCGCGTACGAGACGCACACGCTCGCCACGCGCCCGGCGTCGATCCTCGACGCGAACATCTACCATCCGGCACCCCGCACGCTCTTCTACGGCCCGACCTACCTCGCCGCGCTGCCGATCTACGCACCGGTGTGGGCCGCGACGGGAAATCCGACCCTCGCGATCAACTTCGTGTTCCTCGCGGGCCTCGCGCTCACGAGCGCGGCGCTGCACTGGGTCGTCTGGCGATGGACGGCGTCGCATGCGGCGGGCGTCATCGCGGGATGGACCTTCCTGCTCTCGCGGTGGACGATCACCTGGTTCGTTCCGACGGTCCCGCCGTACGGCGTCCTCTGGTACTTTCCGTTCATCGTCGCGGCGGTCGCGACGCCGGCCCGGACCTGGCGCGCGGCGCTGCGGACCGTCCCGCTCCTCGTCCTGCAGAGCCTGACCGATCTCATCTTCGTCGGTGGCGCGGTCATGGCCCCAGCCGCCGCAATCGCCCTCGGGCGCCTCGCGCGCCCCTCGACGCGGCAGGCCGGGCTCCGGCTGCTGGCGGCACTCGGGCTCACCGTGGTCGTCCTGTCGCCGCTCTACCTCGGCTACGTCGACGTCAGGCGGCGCGAGCCGAACATCACCCAGCAGTCGGTGTGGAAGTCGTGGCACGAGTTCGTTCCCCTGCCGGTGGGGGTTCTCGACGAGCACGTCCCCGTGAGCGTCCCGCACCTCGTGTGGCCGCTCGTGCTCGCGGGCGTGAGTCTGCTCGCGCTGCGGCGCGGGCACGGCCGTGCGCCCTCCCGGGCCTGGGGACATGCCGCGCTCTGGCTCGGGCTCGGGACCGTGCTGGCGCTCGACGGCACGTCGCTGCCCGGGGTGGGAAGGTTTCGCATGCCGCACTTCCTTCTGTTCGACGCCGCCGGCATCGGTGCTGCGCTCCGCGTCTCGACGCGCTTCGCGGTGGCGGCGCTGATCGGCGTCTCGCTGCTCGCCGGGCTCGCGTTCGCGGAGCTGACCGCCCGCGCGCGCGCCGGCGTCGCCACGCTCCTCGCGCTCGGCGTGATGGCGCTCACCTACGCCGAGTGCCGGGAGAACTGGTTTCGCTGGATCGTCGAGCGCAAGCCCGTTCCCGCCGTGTATCCGCTCGAGGCGACGCTCGAGCCCTCGCCGATCACCCAGCTCCTTCGGACGAGCGACGCCGTGGTGCTCGAGCTGCCGCTCCTGCCGCGTGCGGTCGCCGGCCGTCCGCATGCCACGGCGATGTTCCGCTCGATCTTTCACTGGCGGCCCCTTCTGAACGGCTACGGCAGCTACTACCCCTCGGGTTTCGCCGAGCGGATGGAGCTCGCCCTCCGGGCGCCCGACCCCGAGGCGCTGCGGACGCTGCAACGCGAGACGGGTCTCACGCACCTCATCGTGAACGCCGGCTCGCCCCTGGCACGTCCGATCTGGATGCGCGCCGCGGCGGCGCCCGGGTCCGGCCTGCGGCTCGTCGCCGAGGACGACGCGACGCTGCTCTTCGCGGTCGAGTTCCCGCCTCAGTTGCCCGGCGCGGGGCCCACCGCGCCGTCGTCGCCGACGACGTAGCCGAGCGCCTCGAGGTTGCGCCGCGTGGCCGCGTCGGGGCCGCCGCCCGGGGTGACGGCGACGCCCTGCGGTCGCGCCGCGAACGCATCCAGCGTCGTCACGAGCGAGGGCGGGACGGCGTCCGCGGCGAGGCGGGCGTGCTGACCGGGGTCGCGCACGAGATCGTAGCACTCGAGCTCGCCGCTCGTGACGTGGCGGGTGCAGGAGTAGTTGGCCGTCTCGGCCGCTACGAGGTCGGTCGTGCGGACCGATTCGGCGGACATGGCCTCGCTGAAGGCGGCCGTTCGATCGCGCACGACGCCGCCCGGGGCCAGCAGCGGCGCGAGGCTCGTGCCGTCGACGCCGGGAACCGCCGGCGCGCCGGCGAGGTGGAGGATCGTCGGCGCGAGGTCCACCAGCGACACCGGCGTCGCGACGCGGCGCCCGGCCGGCACGTGACCCGGCCAGCGCAGGACGAGGGGCACCCGCAGCGTCTCGTCGTAGAGCTGGTAGCCGTGGAAGCGCTGGCCATGCTCGAGGAACTCCTCGCCGTGGTCCGAGGTGAGGACCACGAGCGTGTCGTCCTCGAGCCCGAGGTCCGCGAGCGCCTTCAGCACCGTGCCGACGGCGTCGTCGGCGACGCGCGCCTCCTGCAGGTAGCGCAGGTGGTCGCGCTCGATGCCCGGCGGAATCGTCGCGATGTCCTCGAACAGGGTGCGGTACGCCTCGGGCGGGAAGTAGGGCGCGTGCACCTGATACGTGTGCAGGAAGAGGAAGAACCGGCGACCGGCGTGCGCGCGGAGCCAGGTCGCGCCACGCCCGAACGTCTCCATGGCGTGGCCGGTGCCCTGCTGCGCCTTGTTCTCGTCGTAGAGGCCGAAGCCTCGATCGATGCCGGACTCGGCGAGCAGGAACCCGTCCTCGGTGAAGGCGGTCGTCGCGTAGCCCTGCGCGCGGAGCGCCTGCGCCAGCGTCGCGATCCCCGGCGCGAGGACTTCGCCCAGGCGCCGCACGCCGTGCGAGCGGTAGTAGAGGCCGGTCAGCATGCTCACGTGCGACGGGAGCGTCAGCGGGAAGGGCGCGACCGTCCGCTCGAACAGCGTGCCGCGCCCGGCGAGCTCGCGATCGACGTGTGGCGTCGTCGGCCAGCGCTGGCCGTAGGCGCCCACCGCGTCCGCCCGCAACGTGTCGAGCGAGATGAGGAGCACGTTGGGAGCATGCGGCGGCGCGACCGGCCCGACCAGCGTGGGATCGCCCCACACCGGCAGCGAGCTCCGGGTGTCCGCCGGATCGACCGTGCGCACCTCGAAGCGCAGCCGCACCTCGCGACCCGCGGTCGCCGCGACCGGAATCGTCGCCGGCACCCAGCGGCGGTCGTCGCGGCTCGCGGGATCGACCACCGTCGACCAGATCTCCTTCGCCGCCTGCGCTCCCTCGTCGACGACGACGGCGAAGCGCAGCCGCGGCGAGACCTCCCACGCCTCGGGTTGCACGCCGACGGCCAGCTCGAGCTGCCCGCCCGCCGGGATCGCGATCGGCGCCGTCACGACGTCGCGTTCCGGCAGCGCCGGCGCCGGCAGCGCCCCGATCGCGACGTCGAATGCGCCGTCGACCGGAAGGTCCTTCAGATCGACGACCAGCGCGGCGCGACCGTTCTCGACGCGGACGAGCGCCGTCGCCGAGCGATCCGCAGCGCCCGCGTGCGGATGCACCCAGGTGTGGGCGACGAGCCATGCCGCCGACGCGAGCCCCGGCCCGAGATCGACCACGTACTCCTTCCGCCCCTCCGCCGGCACCCGCTCGTCCCGTCGCAGGAGCAACGTCGCCATCACGCTCCGCCCCAGCACGGGCCGCCATTCGTCCGCCAGCGACACCGAAGGCGGCGCCTCCTTCGCCACGTCCGCGAAGCGCACGAGCGGCCCGACCGGACCCGGCGGCCCAGACGCCTCCCGACACGCGGACGCCGCGAGGAGCGCACCAACGAGAAGGCGCCGCCACATCTCGGGCAGCGTCCGTACCGGTGCCCAGGCGAGGCCGCAAGCGAAGCGCCGCGCCCCGGTCGTGCGATCGTGGCAGCGGGGGCGCGGGGTGACCTCCCGGAGCCGGGAGCGCGGCCAATACGCTCGTTCCGACGGGCCCTAGGCGGAGAGGGCCGCGCGCGTTGCCGGCTCCCGGAGGTCACCCCGCGCCCCCGCGCGCACGCCCGCCGAACGCGACTCGAGCAGCCGCTTCACGAGCGCGTCCAGTGACACTGCCCCGGGCCCCGACACGACGAGGTAGAGGAGTAGCGCGATGTAGTGCAGCTCCTCCTTGCCGAAGAGGTCGCGCGCCGTGTCGAGCTGCGGCCACACGGCCGTCTTGATCGCGACGATCATGGTGACGATGAGCGGGATCGAGAGGAGGCGAGTTCCGAGCCCGACGAGGACGAGGGTGCCGCCCACCAGCTCGACCGCCGAGGCGAAGGGCGCTTGCAGCTCCGGATACGGGATGCCGAGCTCGCGGAAGAAGTTGACGATGTCGGGCAGGTTGTGGAGCTTGCCCCATCCGGTCGGGATGAAGATCGCCCCGATGATGAGCCGGGCGAGCAGAGGCGGCGCCCAGTCGATCCGTCGCAGCACGGCCAGCATCGTTCGCCACTGGGTTCGAAGCCTCTCCATAGAGCGGATCCTCCTCGCGAATGGATGCCGGCCGGCCAAATCCGTTACAGTCGGCCCGTGATCCCGTTCGTGAAGGGCCACGGCCTCGGAAACGACTACCTCGTGGTCGATGCGGCCGACCTGGGTGGCCACGCGCTCGCGCCCGAGACCGTCCGTCTGTGGTGCGATCGGCACCGCGGCGTCGGCGCCGACGGCATCCTGGTTCGGGTCCCGAGCCGGACCGCCGACGTCGGCGTCCGCATCTTCAACCCCGACGGGAGCGAGGCCGAGAAGTCCGGCAACGGGCTGCGGATCTTCGCGAAGTACCTGTTCGACCACGGGCACGCGAGGGCGCCGCGCTTCACGGTCGAGACCACGGGCGGCGTGGTCGCGTGCGAGTGCCACCTGGTCGCCGGGCGGGTGGGCGCCGTCACCGTCGAGATGGGACGGGCCACGTTCGTCCCAGCCGAGATCCCGATGCTGGGCGTCGCCGGCGACGCGGTCGAGGTGCCGCTCGACGTCCCGGGCGGCGAGCGCGTCGTCGTGACGGCGGTGTCGATCGGCAACCCGCACTGCGTGGTCTTCCGCGACGCCGTCGACGAGGCCGCGTGCCGCGCCCTCGGCCCCGTGCTCGAGCGCCACGCGGCATTCCCCAAGCGCACCAACGTGCAGCTCGCGCACACGCTCGGACCGGACGCGATCGAGATCCGCATCTGGGAGCGCGGCGCCGGCTACACGCTCGCGTCGGGATCGTCGTCGTGCGGCGCGGCCGCGGCGGCGGTGCGCACGGGCCGCTGCGAGGCGGGACGCATCCGCGTGGAGATGCCGGGCGGCGAGCTGGTCGTGCACGTGCGCGCCGACTGGTCGCTGCGGCTGGAAGGACCGGTCGTCGAGGTGTTCACCGGCCGGATCGCGCTACCGCCGACCTGATGCGCCGGCCCGCAGCGACCTCCCTCGGCGCCGTCGTGCTGGCTGTCCTGCTGGGCGCGTCCGTCCGCGCCGTCGCCGAGTCGCCCGCGCGCCCGCTCGACGCCCAACGCCTCGTCTTCCTCTTGGAATACGTCGGCACCGACTACGACGGCGCGGTGCACGACGGCGCCGTCCTGAACCAGCTCGAGTACGGCGAGGTGCTGCGGTTCACCAAGCAGCTGATCCGCGAGTACGGTGCCAGCCCGGGTCGCTCCGAGGGGGTGCTCGCGGGTCTGCGCGAGCTGGAGCAGTCGATCGAGCGGCGGGCGCCCGCGGCCGAGGTGTGGTCCGCGACACGACGCCTGCTGCCGGAGTTCGCGCGCACGCTGGGCGGCGCCGCGCGTCCGAGCGCGCCGCCGAACCTCGCCAACGGGCGCCGTCTGTGGGCCGCCGACTGCGCCCCGTGCCATGGGCCGGCGGGCGCCGGCGACGGACCCGCCTCGCCCGACATGGAGCCGCCGCCCACCGCGTTTCGCGGCGAGTACCTGGATCGTCTGGCGCCGCGGCAGGTCTACAGCGCCGTCTCGTTCGGCGTCGACGGTACGGCGATGCCGTCGTTCCAGGCCTACAGCGAGCAGCAGCGCTGGGACGTGGCGTTCTTCGTGATGACGTTGCGCGTGGAGTTCGACCCGAGGCGGCCGGCCGGCGGGTCGCCGCCGACGCTCGACGAGATCGCCGCGTCGTCGAACCTGGAGCTGCTCGACCTCTTGCGGGAGACGCGTCCCGACGCGTCGCCGCGCGAGGTCGACTACTACCGCGTGAACTTCGCGTCCGCGGAAGGCGGAGGTGCGGCCGCCGGACCGGCCGGCGGCCCGAGCTCGGGGCTCGCCGTCGCCGTGCAGCTGCAGGACGTCTTCTCGAGCGTGGCCGACCGGATCTTTCCGCGCGTCGTCGGCGTGACGAGCTACGTGCGCGATCCCGCCTGGTCGCCCGAGAAGCTGCAGGCCGAACGCGGCGACGCCTGGATGGTGAGCAACCCCGACATGCTCCGGTATCCGGGCTTCCGGCCGGTGCGGTCGGGCAGCGGGTTTCTCGTCGACGACGAGGGATACGTGCTGTCCTGCGATCACATCGTGCGCGACCAGCCCGGCGAAACCGTGGAGCTCGTCGACGTCGAGCTGCCCGACCAGCCCCACTATCCGACGCGCATCGTCGGAACCGAGCCCACGCTCGATCTCGCGGTGCTCCGCATCGGCGACCTGCCGAAGGCGATCGACGCTGCGCCGCTCGAGATCGCTGACAGCGATCGCGTGCAGGTGGGGCACTGGCTGATCGCCCTCGGCGACCCGCCGGGAGCGGAGAAGACGTTCTCGGTCGGCGTCGTGTCGGCACCGCCCGAGCGACAGTGCTATCAGGCGCAGATCTCCGCGACGCGCCTGCAGAGCTCGCTCGCCGTGCCGCCGGGTGGGCAGGGCGGGCCCGTCGTCGACATCCACGGCCAGGTCGTGGGCATGGTCGTCGGCGGCGCGCCGGACGGCTCGCCGACCGCGCACGTCCTGCCCGTGAACCTCGTCTGGAACCTCTACGAGGCGTTGAAGGTGGCGCAGAGCCGTCGCTCGCCGTGGATCGGGGTGTCGGTCCTGGAACTACCGCTCCTGCGCAAGCGCCTCGAAGGGCAGCCCGCGAAGACGAAGGCGACGATCCCCATGACGGGCGTCTACATCGACGACGTGTTCGATCCGAGCCCGGCGTCGCGCGTGGGCGTCCGGCCAGGGGACTTCCTGGTCGCGCTCGGCGGCCACAAGCTGCTCTCGGTCGCCGACTTCCAGACGTGGCTCTACGTGCTCGGGATCGGCAAGGAGGTTCAGCTCGACCTCGCGCGCGACGGCACGCCGATGCAGGTCCGCGCGACGATCGAAGTGCGGCCGGAGAACGCGACGACGAGATAGCCGGCACGTCGTGCGGTTTCGCACGACGCGCCGGCGCCGGGATCAATCGGTCGCGAACGGATCGCGGTCGAGGAAGGCTGCGCTCGGCGACCCGAACTGGGTCGTCGAGGTCGTGGTCGACGAGCTGGTGGTCGTGGTCGACGTGCTCGCTGCCGTCGACGTCGTGGTGGACGTGCTGGTGGACGTGCTGGTGCTCGTGCTGGTCGTCGTGGTCTGCACGACGGTGGTCGAGGTCGTCGTGGTCGGCGGCGTGGAGGTCGTGGTCGTCGAGCTCGGGTTCTTGAGCGACGGCACGCAGAACTCCTGGCGCCGGGTGAGGACCAGGTCGTTGAAGGGGCCGAATTGGTTGCCGAGCCAGACGTGCTTGGTGGTGAACGGCGCGCGCGCCTTCACCTTGTAGCAGAGCAGGTGGTCCGGGTGCTGCGGAGCGGTCGGATCCTCGTTGTTCTTGTTGACCGGTGCGCAGAGCTGCGCCGGCTTCAGCAGATCGACGGTGCCGGTCCCGAACTGGTCGTCGACCTTCACGCCGAGGATCTTCTGGAATGACGGCGTGCCCTTCGATCGCCGCACCTTGTAGCACTGGAAGTGATCGACGGCCGGATCGAGCGGCGGGGCGGGGGCAGGTGCCGCGAGGGTCTTGGCCGTCGGAACGAAGAGCAGGTCGGTCTTGATGACGTCGAGCGTGATCGTGCCGAACTGGTTCACGACCACCTGGTTCAGCCGTTTGATGGCTGGATTGCGGATGCGGAACGCGGTCAGATGGTCTGGATCGTTCGGCGCTTCGGGCTGCTCGTCGTTCTTGTCGGCCGGCGCACAGAGCTTGTTCGGCCGGTCGACGTTGACGGTCGACGAGCCGAACTGGTCGACCAGCGTGACGCCGGGGATGCGGTGGAAGAGGAACGGCTTCACCTCGTAGCAGCTGAAGTGATCGGGCACATTGCAGATGTCGGTGATGTGGGATTGCACGCACTGTCCCATCTCGCAGCCCGCCACCGTGCACGCGTTGGCGTCGGTGTCCGTGCACGGCGTGCTGTCGGGCGAGGGCGGGTGCGTGCACAGGCCGGTCGCCGGGTTGCACGGCGGATCGAGGGTGCACTCGTTGGTGTCGGGCGTGCAGACGGTCTGCTGGTGGATCTGCACGCACTGGCCCTGCTCGCAGCCGGCCGTGGTGCACGCGTTCTGATCGGTGTCGCCGCAGGGCGTGCTGTCGGGAACGGGCGGGTGCGTGCACAGGCCGGTCGCGGGGTTGCACGCCGGATCGCTCGTGCACTCGTTCGTGTCCGGCGTGCAGACGGTCTGCTGGTGGGTCTGCACGCACTGGCCCTGCTCGCAGCCGGCCGTGGTGCACAGGTTCGTGTCGGTGTCGCCGCACGGCGTGCTGTCCGGAACGGGCGGATGCGTGCACAGGCCGGTCGCGGGGTTGCACGCGGGATCGCTCGTGCACTCGTTGGTGTCGGGCGTGCAGATCGTCTGCTGGTGGGTCTGCACGCACGATCCCTGCTCGCACCCCGCCGTCGTGCACGCGTTCTGATCGGTGTCACCGCACGGCGTGCTGTCGGGCTTGTTCTGATTCACGCAGCCGCTCACGAGGTCGGTACCCGCGCCGAACTGCACGGTGATGGGTCCTGTGGAGCACCCCATGAGCCCCGCGTTGCACAGGTCGTTGCCGGTCACGTTCCCCTGATCGGGGAGCGGGTCGGGATCGTTCGGCTGCACGACGTAGGTGTTCTGCAGGAAGTTCACCTGCCCGGCGGTTGCCGCGCCGGGCAGCGGGAGGTTCCCGCAACCGGTCGCGGAGTTGGGGACGACGAACAGCGAGCCGGCGGGACCGACGAAGCACGGGAGCGACGGGCCCGCACAGCAGACGGCGTTTCCGAAAACCCCTGAAACGGGGAGGTTGCCGACCGCCGGAACTCGCACGTTGTCCCCGCCGAGGTCCTCGATGTCGAAGCCCCCGGTGATCTTCGTGGTGTCGCCGCAGGTGTCCGCGTTCGCGAGGCTGATGGTGCAGTTGGTGATGTTGCTCTGCGAGAGGTCGCAGACGTCGTCGGTGCACTCGATCTGATCGTTGCACTGCGAGTCCGCGTTGCACTTCCGCTTGGGGCTCTGGCAGGTCTTGAAGATGCTGGCGCCGTGCTGACATTGGGCCTCGACTGCGGGCGGCCCGACCAAGGCGCCGAGTGCGATCGCAACCAGGGCAATTCCGGCGAGTCCGAACTTCCTCGGTCGGTCCATCTTGTCCTCCCCTCGGTATGAGAACTCGGATGAAGAAGAAGCGCTGCTCTCCCGGTCGATCTGGTGACGACTAGGACAGTTCCGCAGAAGGCACCACGCTGTCAAGAAAAAACCGCACGAGACCACCCGCGAACTGAAGGTTTCGGGATAGTCTGCTCGCCGAACCAGATAGTGGCGCGCGTCGTCGCGTCGCCCCCCCACTGTACGGCACACTGCGAGGGGTACGATCGTCGATGGTACTCTCCCATCGCGCCCACGCTCCGCGATGCGGCCCGCATCGTCGCCGCGCAACTACGGGAATTATTGGTGCCGCACGTGCGTCCGAGAGGAACGGAGCCGCGACGACGTCGGCCCGCCCGCGATTGCTGAACGCGGAGCGTCAACGAAGGGCAGGGCGACCGGGCCTGACGTGGATTGGGCATGGACGTCCACCTTCGCCGGAAGCGACCCGCATCCCGTCTCGCGCGACGCGCGATCCTGGCCCTTTGCGCGTTGATACTCGGACAGGGTGACGAACCGATCGTTCGCGCCGAACGGCGTGAAGTCGGCGACGAGCTGCGTCGCGTCACCGTTCGCGAAGCAGTTGTCGTCACCGACGTAGTGGCTCTGCAGCACGTAGAGCTGCGAGACGCGGTTGCCCACGAGCCGATTGCCGATCACGACGGCGTCCTCGACCTCCTCGAGCGACAGGCCGCGCTCGAGGTTGTCGAACAGGACGTTCCGAACCGCCCGGCCGCGGTGGGAGCCGCTGCTCCAGCGCAGGCCCTTCACGTTCTCGTAGGCGACGTTGTCGATGGCGGCGCCGCCCGTGGACTCGGCCGCGAAGTACGCGCCGCAGTTCTCGTTGCGGAAGAGCGTGCTGGCGTGGACCGTCACGTCGCGGGCGCCGTAGATCCGCACGCCCTGCCGGTTGCCGTACGAGATCACATGCGAGACGAGACCGTTGCTCGACCCCTTGAAGAAGCTGACGCCGGCGTCCTGCATGTGCCGGAACGTGAAGCCGATCACGGTGACGTAGTGCTTGTCCTGCACGAAGATGCCGTCGCCGCGCCGGATCAGCTCCAGCTCGTGCGCCGCCGGCGGCCGGCCGTCGCTCGTGTGGAGGTAGAGCACGCGCGTCGCCTCGTCGTAGAACCAGCTCGACGGGCGCAGCGCCACCACGTCGACGGCCGACTTCTTCTCGACCAGATACTCGTGGGTGATCGTGGCGTGCACGTAGCGCTGCTGTGGGCCGTCCATCTCGACGGCGCCCCACACGACGAAGTCGGGGAACGCGGCGCGAAAGACGCCGGGCGGCCCGAGCGGCGCAAAGATCGTCTCGTCGACCGGCTCGGAGCCGGCGAGCACGACCGGGCCGGGTGGATCGCCCGTGTGGCGGCCGCTCGTGTCGGCGACGAAGGTGATCGCGGCATCGGGACGTCCGTCGTGCTCGACCGTGATCTGCTCGCGATAGAGTCCCGGGCCGACGTACGCCGTGTCCCCCGCCTGCATGGCGTTCGACAGCTTCGAGACGTGGCGCCAGGCCGTCGACGGCGAGCGACCGTCGGCGGCGTCGTCGCCCATGCTCTGGCGCACGTAGAAGGTCGTGGCGTGCGCGACCCCGCCGACGCAGAGTAGCGCCGCAAGGATTGCGCGCGTGGCTGCGCCCCCCGCCCCGCGGACGAGGTGCGCAACCAGGCGCGCAACCGAGCCCTCCATACGGGCGCCTGTACTCCGCCGCGGGCGCGGCCGGCAACGCGGGGTCCGCAGCATCCGCACCGCGCGCGCTTCGCCCGCCGCGTCGGTTCGTCGCCGTGCGGACCGAACGCGCGTGCATTCCCGTGCGCGACGTGCGGCGCCCTTCTGCGGGCGCCGCTGCACCCGGTCGGCGATGCTCAGGCGCGGCGCGCACGGCGGGCGCCAAGGCGGCGCGTCGAACGCCCGCCGGTGCTCGCGCGGCGTTGCGGAGCCGTGCTCCGGCGCACAGCGCCGCAGGCCGGGGCACGTGCGTTGCACTGTTTCGCCGCGGGGGAGGTGAGAGCCATGCGCACACGACGTTCTTGTCTGCTGGGGGCTTTGGGGTTGGTGGTGGTGACGGCAACGACGGCGTCGGGTGAGATCGGCGATCCGGTGCGCGGCCTCACACCCGAGCAGGTCCAGACTTTCGAGGCCGGTCGCGAAGTCTTCGAGGAGATCGAGGACGTGGGCGACGGGCTCGGTCCCGTCTTCAACGGTGACGGGTGCGCGACCTGCCACAACGTCGGCGCGACCGGCGGTGGCAGCACGCTCGTCGAGACGCGCTTCGGCGCGGTGGTGGGCGGCGTCTTCGACCCGCTCGCCAACCTCGGCGGGTCGCTCATCCAGAACCAGGGCATCGGCGAACAGGGGGCGTGCAACTTCGTGGGCGAGGTCGTGCCGGGCACGGCCACGGTGAGCGCCGGCCGGCGCACGACGCCGCTCTTCGGCCTGGGCCTCGTCGACGCGGTGCCCGACTCGACGTTCCGCGCCATGGCGCGCTCGCAGGCCCGGCGATCGCCCTCGACCGCCGGTCGGGCGAACATGGTGACCGACGCGGTCACGGGCGAGACGAGGGTCGGCAAGTTCGGCTGGAAGAGCCAGGTGCCGAACCTGATGCACTTCTCGGGCGACGCGTATCTGAACGAGATGGGGATCACGAGCCCGCTCTTCCCGACCGAGAACTGTCCGCAGGGCGACTGCACGCTGCTGGCCTGCGATCCCGTTCCAGACCCCGAGGATGACGGTGAGGACGTGCAGCTCTTCCACGACTTCATGACGATGCTCGGCGCGCCACCGCGCGGGCCCATCACGCGCCAGGTGCTCGCCGGCAGCGTGCTCTTCGATCGCATCGGCTGCGCGAGCTGTCACGTCCGGACGCTCACGACCGGGACGAGCGACATCGCGGCCTTGAGCCGCCGCACCTTCCAGCCGTTCTCGGACTTCCTGCTCCACGACATGGGCAGCCTGGGCGACGGCATCGAGCAAGGCCTGGCGAGCGGACGCGAGATGCGCACCGCGCCACTCTGGGGTCTGCGCCTCCTCACGACGTACCTGCACGACGGTACCGCGACCACGATCCCTGACGCGATCCTCGCGCACGACGGTCAGGGGCGCCGCGCTCGCGACCAGTACGCCCGGCTCTCGAGCTTCCAGCGATCGCGGCTGCTCGCGTTCCTCCGCTCCCTATAGTCCGAATAGTCCGACCCAAGACTTCGTCTTGGGTCGGGGGGAACGCGAGCGTGTGGCGGTCGTACACGCGCGGGCACGCGCGCCAGACTCGATCGGGGAGATTCGGTTCATGCACAGCGGCTCGGCGAATGCCCGTGGTCGGGTGAAGAGCATCGTGCGTACCAGCTATGCCGCGCCAGCTTTGCTGGCCGCGGCATGCCGGTCGCGCGTGCCACTACCGCGACAAACTCGGATCTAGTCCGAGCCAAGACGTAGTCTTGGCTCGGAGCTAAATGACTCCCAGCGCGGCCGACTCGATCCAGCCGCGGCGGCGGTCGCGGCCGACGACCTGCGACCATCCCTTCTGCTCGCCGTCGACGCGCAGCACCGTGCCGGGCTTGGCGGCGAAGTGCGGCTTGGCGTTCGCGTTCGGCTCGTAGCGCACGGTGGCGTCGGCGACTGCGACCACCACGGCATACGTCGGGTGGTCGATGGTCCACCACCGATAGCCCGCCGACGTCGCGCTCACGCCCAGCACGATCGTCGCCGCGGCCACGAGGAATCGCGGCGCGCGCGCGAAGCCGGGGAGCAGCGGTCCGACCGCGAGCAGGAGCCACAGGACCGACCACGCCGCGGCGGCTGCGAGGAGCAGCGTGTCCGTGCTCGCGCGCGACGCGAGCGGGACGAGCAATCGGGCGGCGATGGGCTCGTCGGCGACGTCGCTCGCGAGCTCGCGTGCGTAAGCGACGTTCGCCGCCAGATCGGGGTCGCCGGGCGCGAGGCGGAGCGCGCGCTCGTAGGCGAGGACCGCGCGTCCGACGTCGCCGGTCTTGAACCAGGCGTTGCCGAGATCGAAGTACACGGGCGCGCTCTCCACACCCGCCGCGAGGACCTTCTCATAGGTCGCCGCGGCCTCGGCGTACTTCTCCTCGCCGTAGAGCGCGCTCGCCCGATAGAAGAGGGCGCTCGGGCTCTCGGGGGCCGCGGCGACCGATCCAGCGGCGAGGGCGACGAGCGCGAGGGCGGCGGCCCGGCCGAGGCGGCGCGAGCGCTCGAGCGCGCGCACGATCGCGTCCGCCTGCGCGAGCGTCGTCTCGAGCTCGCTGGCCGAGGTCGCGCGTGGCGCGAAGCGCGCGGCTTCGCAGGCGGTGAAGAAGGCCGTCACCTGCGTTGCCACCGCGTCGCCGGCGCCGTTCGCGCGCAGACGGTCGGGCGCGGCTTCGAGCACGCTCCCCGGTGGGAGCGCCAGCTTGGCGGCGAGGTAGTCGCGCACGGCCGCGGCGACCTGATCGTGGCAGCGGGCGGTGTCACCGCGCCCGAGGACGAGGCGCGCGCGGGCGAGCGCCGCGCGCGCCTCGCGTCCTGCGCGCGTGTAGCGCGCGTACTGCGAGTCGGTCGCGAGCCGCCGGCGACGACGGTCGTAGGCGGTGGCGACGGCCCACACGAGCACGGGCACGAGCTGCAGCAGCCAGAAGACGGGGCTTCGATACAGACGCGCTCCGACCGGCCGCAACGTCCCCGGCGCATCCTTGATGAAGACGATGTCGCGCCCGAGCGTTTCGGTGCGCTGCGGAGCGGGCGCCGGCGCCGGCACGGCGCCGACGATCTGGGGCGTCGCCTTCGCCTGCGCCGACGGGCGGATCGTGAGGGTGATCGGGCTCGGCGCGATCGTCCGGTACGTGCGGCTCGTCGGATCGAAGTAGCTGAAGCGGAGCGTCGGCAGGCGGAAGGGACCCTCGCGCAGCGGGATCACGACCTGCTCGAACGTCCGCTCGTCGTTGCGGTCGGAGGGCTGGCTCGTCTGCACGGGATAGACGCGGAAGCCGTCGCCGGCGGCGATCGTCGGCGGGGCGATTCCGTCGAGCGCGCCGTCGCCGCGCACGACGCTGTGGACGGTCACCGGATCGCCTGCCGTGACCTCGGCCGGCGCCGCCGTCACCTCGAACGTGAAGTGGCCGACCGCGCCGCCGAAATCGGGCGGCCTTCCCTCGCTCGGAAGGGGCAGGACCATGAGCGTGATCGGCTGCGACTGGAGCTGCGTCGGGCGGCTCTCGTCGCCGAAAAAGCCGCCGAAGAACGGCCCGCGCCGCCGTCCCTGGACGACGACGCTCATGTTCATGGTCGCCGGCCCGACGGTCAGCGATCCGGTCTTGAGCGGCGTCAGCGTCGTCTTGAAGTCGACGACCTGCCGCGGCCCGTTCGGCGTGTCCTCCCGGCGCTGCGTCGGCTCGGGAAACTTCTCGAGCGCGAAGCCGTCGCCGGGAACCGCCGGGTACTGGAGATCGCCGATGCGCACGGCGCCCACCAGGAGCTTCAAGCCGAGCGGGATGCGCTCGTGGAGGTAGACCTCGGTGCGCGGCAGCGACAACGACAGCTCGAGCTGGTCGTTGCGGCTCGGGCTGCCGTCGGCCGATCGCGCGCCGGCGGCGAGCGCCTCGAGCGTCACCGCCGGGGCATCGTAGTGCTTGCCGTCGACGTCGACGCCGATCGGACCGATCGTATAGCGGCCCGGCTTCGAGGCCACCACCGTGAAGTGATGTGTGACCGACGCCGTCACGCGGCCGTTCACGATCGTGACGTTCGAGGACGGGCCGACCGCCCGGATCTGCAGGCCCTCGGTGCTCGCGATCTGCGGGGCGGGCGCGCTCTGCGTGCCGTCGATCACGACGGCGAGGTCGGCCGACTCTCCGACCGCGAGCTTCGCCGGGTCGATGGTGGCGGTCACGCGGATCTCGGCGGGCGCCAGCCCGCGCAGCGTGAGCAGCGTCACGACGACGAGAACGGCTCTCACCAATCCTCCCGTGGCTCGGCGACGCCGGCCCCCTGGAGCTGCTGCACGATCTCGTCGGGGCGGACCTCCTGGTCGCGCTGCGCGTCGAGCAGCGCCTCGGCCTCGTGCGGCGACATCTCCTTCGTCGGCTCGCCCCCGGCCGTGGCGCCACCGCCCTGCGCCTGGCGCTGGTCGCCCTGCGGCTCGCCGGGTTCGCCTTGGGCCTGCTGCGGCTTCTGGTCGCCCGGCTTCTCCTGGTCGTCGCCGCCCTGCGCCTGCTCCTGCTCCTTCTGCTTCTGTTCCTTCTCCTTCTGCTCGCCCGGCTGCCGTTGGTCCTGCTGATCCTGCTGCTGCTGTTGGTCCTGCCCTTTGTCGGCCTGCTCCTCTTGCTGCTGGTCGTGTTGTCGTTGCTGCTGTTGCTGCTGATCCTGAGCCTGTTGCTGCTGCTGTTGCTGATCCTCACCCTGCTGCTGCTTCTGGTCCTTCTGATCCTGTTGCTGCTGCTGGTCCTTGTTCTTCTGCTGCTCCTCGAGCTTCTTCTTGAGGTCGGCGATCTTCTTTTCGACGAACTCGTGGTTGAACTTCGCGTCCTCGTCGGCGGGATCGGCCCCCATGGCGCGCCGGTACGCGACCAGCGCCTCGGCCCAGCGCTCGAGCGCCGTCTTCGGGTCCGACGTCTCCGCCGCGGCGCCGAGCCGGTACTTCGCATTGCCCGTGTCGTAGGCGGCGCGCGCCGTCCGCGCCGGCTCGGTGTCCGACGACGGCACCTGGCCGAGCGCGTTGATCGCGTCGTCGAACTTGCCCTGCCGATAGGCGGCGGCGCCCAAGTTCAAATGAAGCAGCGCCGAGTCCGGGTCGTCGACCAGCGCCTCGTTGTACTTGGCGACCGCGTCGTCGAACTTCCCGTCGGCATAGAGCTTGGACGCCTGGCGCGCCGTCGCGTGCGGATCGAGCCACCCGGCGCCGGTCGTGCCGAGCGCGAGGACGAGCAGGAGGGCGGCTCTCACGACGCCACCTCGCTGCGACGTCGCCACCACGAACGCTCGCGCCACGCCGCGCGCCGCCGCTCGCCGACGAACGGCTCGGCCACCAGCAGGAGCAGCGCGAGCGCGAGCGGCAGCTGGAAGCGATGCTCGTAGCGCCGCTCGAGCGTGCTCGCGAGCTCGCGCTTCTCCATCGTCGCGATGTGATCGCGATAGAGGTCCGCGAGGCCGAGGTCGGCGCCGGCGGCGTGCAGATAGACGCCACCCGTGTCGATCGCGACCTTCTTGAGGGTCTCCTCGTCCAGATGCGACTTCACGACCTGGCCCTTGCGGTCCTTCAGGTAGCCCTTCTCGACAGGGATGAGCTCGCCTTCGCTGGTGCCGATGCCGACCGTGTAGATCTTGACGCCGCGCTCGGCGGCACGTTTGGTGGCCTCCTCGACCTTGCCCTCGTGGTCCTCGCCGTCGGTGATGAGGACGAGGGCCTGATGGCTTCCCTGGCGGCCCTCGAACGCCTCGAGCGCCGTGTCGATCGCCGTCGTGAGATTGGTTCCGCCGCGCGGGATGATCCCGACCTCGATCGCATCGAGGCTCTCCATGAAGGCGCTCCGGTCGAGCGTCAGCGGGCACTGCACGAAGGCGGTGCCGGCGAACGCGACGAGACCGATGCGATCGCCCTTGAGCTGCGCGAGGAGGTCCTGCACCGCGAGCTTCGCGCGCGCGAGGCGGTTGGGCGCGACGTCGGTCGCGAGCATGCTCTTCGAGGTGTCGAGCGCGACCACGAGGTCGATGCCTTCCCGCCGCATCTCCTCCCAGTGGAAGCCCCACATCGGGCCCGCGAGCGCGACGGCGAGCGCGGCGGCGGCGGCGACCAGGAGCACCATGCGGACCCGGCGGCGCCGCCGGTCGAGATCGGGGACGACGACCGGGAGCAGCGCCGCCTCGACGAACGCCATGAGCGCGCGCTCGCGCTGGCGGAGCGCCCACAGGAAGAAGAGCGCGAGCGCGGGCACGGCGAGGAGGGCGGCGAGCGCCACGGGGTCGCGCCACTGGATCATGGGATCTTCCGCAGGAGCGTCTCGGCGAGACCCACCTCGAGACACATGACGAGCAAGGCCGGCCAGACGAGCCAGGGATAGAGCTCCCGGTAGTCCGCGTACTCGGGCGCTTCGAACGTCGTCTTCTCGGCCTTGTCGATCTCCGTGTAGATGTCGCGCAGGCTGTCGGTATCGGTGGCGCGGAAGTAGCGGCCGTGGGTCGCAGAGGCGACCCGCTTCAACGTCTCCTCGTCGATGTCGACCTGCATCGGCCGGTACACCTTGTTGCCGAAGAGGTCGCGCGCGGGAAAGGGGGCCATGCCGCGCGTGCCGGCGCCGACCGTGTAGACCTTGATGCCGAGCGCCGCGGCGGCTTCGGCCGCCGTCTCGGGCGTGATGCGGCCGGCGTTCTGCTGGCCGTCGGTGAGCAGCACGACGAACTTGCTCCTGGCCGTCGACGCGCGCAGCCGATTGACGGCGGTCGCGAGCCCGGCCCCGATCGCCGTCCCGTCCTCGATCATGCCGACCTCGGCGCGCTCGAGGTTCTGGCGGAGCCACCCGTGATCGAGCGTCAGCGGACACTGCGTATACGCCCGCGCCCCGAACAGGACGAGCCCGATCCGATCCTGCGGCCGCGCCGCGACGAAGTCCTTGACGACCGACTTCACGACCCCGAGCCGGCTCGCGCGCTCGTTCCCGAGCGTGAAGTCCTCGGCGAGCATGCTGCCGGAGACGTCGACCGCGAGCACGACGTCGACGCCCTCGTGGTGGACCTTGGCGGCGGCGTTGCCCACCTGCGGGCGCGCCATCGCGAGCGCGATCAGGACGACGACCGCTGAGCGCAGGAGCCCGAGCACGAGCCGGCGCCGCCCGGAACCCGCCGGCGCGACCGCCCGCAGCACCGCGAGCGACGGATAGCGCACCGCCGCGCGACGATCTCGCCGCCGCCCCGCCGTCCACAGGAGGGGCAGGAGCGCGAGCAGAAGCAGCCACCAGGGGTTGGCAAGCCGGCCGCTCACGCGGCCTCCCGTGTAACGGGGGTCGTTTCGTCGATGAAGCGGCGGGCGGCGGTGAAGGCGCGCTCGCTGTCGGCGATGGTGGGGACGTGGCGCGCGAACTTCACCAGGTCGGACTCGACGAGGAAGTCGCCGAGGAGGCGGCGGTGCGCGGCGGCCAGGCGGCCGTCGCGCGAGGTCGCCAGCAGGAACTCCTCGGTCGTCATCTCGGGCGCGCGGACGCCGAAGCGGTCCTCGAGGTAGCGGCGCACGATGTCGGAAAGCGCCGAGTAGAACTCTTTGAGCGCACCCTTCTCGACCAGTGCGCGGGCGCGAAGGGCGTCGAGCGCGGCGACGGCGACCACGTGCGGGGGCGGTGGGGGCGGGGCGGCGACGACGCGGCGGCGCCGGGCGAGCGCGAAGTAGACGGCATACGCGAGGAGCGCGAGGGCGATCGCGCCGCCGGCGAGCCACTCGTACGGACGCCAGTCGACCGGGATCGGCTCGGGAGGCTTTATGTCGCGGATGTCGGCCGCCTGCGGGGCGCGCTCGAGCAGGCTCGTCACGGTCACGCCGACGTCGTCGGTGGGCGCGTCGGCGAGCTCGCCGCCGGGCGCGCGATACTGGACCTTCGGCGACACGAGGAGATGATGGCCGGGGCTCCACGCGACGAGCTGCCACCAGCGCCGGAAGACCACGCGGCCGTCCTTCGTGGGCGACGGGGCCTCCGTGCCGAAGTCGACGATCTCCATGTCGCCGATCCGCTCGGCCGGCTGGGCGACCATGATCTCCATGCCCGGCGGCGCGCTCACCTCGACCTCGTAGCGGACGCGGGTGCCGATGGTGGTCGTGTCGGGCGTCGCATGGGCCTTCACGGAGACCACGGATGGTGCATCGTCGGCGAAGGTGGCCGCCCCGAGCGCCAGCGCGAGAAGAAGACCCCTGATCACGCGCGACGCTCCCGCATGCGGAAGAAGCGCATGATCGCCTCGATGTACGGACGATCGGTCCCGACGACGATCGCGTCGACGTCGGCCGCGCGCAGATCGCGGTCGCGCTGCGCGCGCGCGAGCGCAGCCTGGCGGGCGAAGGCGTCGCGGACGCGCCAGTCGCGCGTGTCGACGACGTAGCGCTCGCCGGTCTCGGCCTCCTCCAGCTCGACGAGCCCGACCGAGGGCAGCTCAGACTCGCGCGGGTCCTCGAGCACGACGGCGATGACGTCGTGACGGCGCGACGCGAGCCGCAGCGCCTGCTTCCATCCCGGCGTGAGGAAGTCCGACACCAGGAAGAGGACGCAGCGGCGCTTGGTCACGCGCCCCAGGTGCTCGAGCGCCGCCGGCACGTCCGTTCCCCGACCGGTCGGGCGCAGCGAGAGGATCTCGCGGATGACGCGCAGGACGTGGCGGTTTCCCTTGCGCGGCGGCAGCGCCAGCTCGATCCGATCGCTGAACATGACCAGACCGACCTTGTCGTTGTTCGTGATCGCCGAGAAGGCGAGGAGCGCGCCCAGCTCGGCCGCGAGCGCCTGCTTGGTCTGGCGCCGGCTGCCGAACACCGTCGAGGCGCTCGCGTCGACGACCAGCATGACCGTCAGCTCGCGCTCCTCGGCGAAGCGCTTCACGTGCGGCGTGCCCGTGCGGGCGGTGACGTTCCAGTCGATCGTGCGCACGTCGTCGCCGGGCTGGTAGAGACGCACCTCGGCGAACTCCATGCCGCGACCCTTGAACACGCTCTGGTACTGCCCGGCGAACAGGTCCGAGACGAGGTGGCTCGTCCGGATCTGGATCTTGCGAACGGCTCGCAGCTGCTCGCGCGACAGCATGACCGGGCTGCGGCCGCTCAGGGAACCGGGACCCCGTCGAACACCCGGCGCACGATCTCGTCGGCGTCGACCTCCTCCGCCTCGGCCTCGTAGGTGACGATGATGCGGTGGCGGAGCACGTCGGGTCCGATCGTCTTCACGTCCTGCGGCGTCACGTAGCCGCGACCGGACAGGAACGCGTTGGCCTTCGACGCGAGCGTCAGCGCGAGGGTCGCGCGCGGCGACGCGCCGTACTGGATGAGCGGGCCCAGATCGAGCCCGTGCGCGCCCGGCTCGCGCGTCGCGAGCACCAGCGTCACGATGTACTCCTTGATCTTGTCGTCGACGTAGATCTGGTCGACCAGACCGCGCGCCGCGAGGACGTCGCCCGGCGTCACGACCGGCCGCACGACGGGATCGCTCTTCGTGAAGGCCATGCGCTCGAGGATCTGGCGCTCCTCCTCGCGCGACGGGTACGTCACGCGCAGCTTCAGCATGAAGCGGTCGACCTGCGCCTCGGGGAGCGGGTACGTGCCCTCCTGCTCGATCGGGTTCTGGGTGGCGAGGACGAGGAACGGTTCGGGCAGCGCGAGCGTCTCGTCGCCGATCGTCACCTGGTGCTCCTGCATGGCTTCGAGGAGCGCGCTCTGCACCTTGGCGGGGGCCCGGTTGATCTCGTCGGCGAGGATGATCTGCGCGAAGATGGGACCCTTCTTGGTCGTGAAGGCGCCGTCGCGCGGGTTGTAGATGAGGGTGCCGATGAGGTCGGCCGGCAGGAGGTCCGGCGTGAACTGGATGCGCCGGAACGTCGCGTCGACGGCCTGCGCGAGCGTCTTCACGGCGGTCGTCTTGGCGAGCCCCGGGACGCCCTCCAGGAGGACGTGCCCGTTAGCGAGGAGGCCGATCAGCAGCCGGTCGATCAGGTAGCGCTGCCCGACGATGACGTTGCCGATCTCTTCGCGGAGTCGATAGGCGAACGCCGAGGCCTCGCGCACCTGGTCGTTGACGGCTGAGACGGACGCTTCCATCGGACCGCACTCCCTACCGGCGGTCGACGTAGAGCGCAACGATCCTATTCGACCCGGTGCGAGGAAGGGTGGGGCGGGAGGCCACGAAGACGGCCGACACCCCCGGTCACTGGGACCACCGGACCGGCATGTGCTTCACGCCGTCGATGAAGTGGGAGCGCAGGAGCTTGATCTCGCCGGCCAGGCGGAGGTTCGGGAAGCGCTCGAGCATGCCGCCCACCATGGCGCGGAGCTGAAGGCGGGCCAGGCTGGCGCCGAGGCAGAAGTGCTCGCCCTCGCCGAAGGCCAGGTGCTCGTTCGGCGAACGCGTCACGTCGAAGCGGTCCGGGTCCGGGAAGATGTCCTCGTCGCGGTTGGCGGACGGGTAGTAGACGGTGACGAAGCTGCCCTTGGGGATCTTGACGCCGCGGATCTCGGCGTCGGACTTGGTCGTGCGGCGGAAGTACATGACGGGTGGGCTGTAGCGCAGCGCTTCCTCGATGGCCGAGGGGACGAGCGACGGATCGTCCCGGAGCTTCGCCAGCTCGCCAGGGTGCTCGAAGAGGAGGCGCATCGTGTGCGACGTCTGGTTGCGGGTCGTCTCGTTGCCGGCGACCGTCAGCAGCACGAAGAAGGCGATGAAGTCGAGGTCGGACAGGCGTTCGCCGTCGACCTCGGCGTTCTGCAGGATCGTGATGATGTCGTCGCGGGGCTCGGCCTTGCGCTCCTCGGCGATGCGGTGCGCGAGCATGGCGAGATCGATCGCCCCCGCGCGCCCGTCCTCCTCGGTCGTGCCGTACTCGGGATCCTCGAACCCGATCAGCCGGTTGCTGGCGGAGAAGAGGGTCGTGCGCTCCTCGGTCGGGACGCCGAGAAAGCGGGCGATCACGCGCAGCGGCAGCTCGGCCGCGACATCGGTCACGAAGTCGCAGCCGCCGCGTGGCGCCACCTCGTCGATGATCTCGTTCACCAGCTCGCGGATCATGGGCTCGAGCGCGTTGATCCGTCGTGGTGTGAAGCCGCCGGAGACGAGCTTGCGGTAGCGCGCGTGGCGCGGTGGATCCATCTGCAGCATGCTCGACTGGCCGGCCTCGAAGTCCTGCGGGCCCTGGTCCACGATCGTGATGCCGGGCTCCGACGAGAAGATGGCCGGCGTGCGGCCGACGTAGCGGACGTCCTCGTACTTCGAGACGGCGAAGAAGCCCTTGCCGCCTTTCTCGTGCCCCCGCGCATGCCAGTAGACCGGCGCCTCGCGGCGCAGGCGGCGGAACACGTCGTGGGGAAAGCCCCGCTCGTAGGTGTCGGGGTCTGCGAGGTTGGCGCCGATGTCGAAGTTGGCCATTCGGTCTCCGTCCCAAACGAACGTTTGGGAGGCATTACAGTATTCGCGGGCCATGTGAAAGGGGGAGGGAGGCGGACGGCGACGAGCGCCTGCCCGGCGATCGTGCGAGGTCGCGAAGCGCCCGCCGAAAACCCCAGTCGTCGAGCGCATCTGGCGCGCCTTCACGGTCCGTGCGGGCCGTTTTCCCGAAGATTAGGTATTGACGACGTACCTGTATCCACACATCGGTGGGGAAGACGAAGGAGGGTTTCATCATGTGGACGCAGATAGCCAGGGGACGTTCCACTACGCTGCTGGGCCTGGGGTTGGTCGTCGTGCTGGCGGGTGCCGCCGCGGCCGCCGTCGATATCCAGCGCCAGCCGCTCACGGCCACGACGAGCGCGCCGCCGAAGGCGCACGGGCGCGCCAGGCTCGCCATGAAGTCCGCGGCCAGCGCTCGGCTCGGAATCTTCACCCAGCGGCTGCCCCGCAAGACCACGTTCGACGTGGTCGTCAACGGCGTGAAGGTCGCAACCCTGCGCACGAACGGCGCGGGCAACGGGAAGGTGCGGCTCAGCACCGCCCCGCGCGGTAACGAGCGGCTGCTCGGATTCGATCCGCGCGGTCTCACCCTGGCGATCCGCAACCACCAGGGCCAGGACGTCCTCGGCTGCCATTTCCCCGGGCACCCCAAGGAAAAGGTGAGGTGCTGCGTTCCCAGCAGCGTCACCGGTTCCTTCCCCGATCAGCCGAGCGACACGTGCGAGGAGGTGACCAGGGCGCAGTGCGAGAAGGCCGGTGGGACGGAGGTCGACGCCGACTCCTGCATTCCGGACCCGTGCGGCCCTCCACCCACGGAGAAGGTCCCCTGCTGTCTCCCGAGCAGCGCCGATGCCGCGTTCTGCGATCACCAGCCGGAGGTGCCGTGCGAGGAGCTGATTCCCGCCGAGTGCGCTGCTGCGGGCGGAATGGTCGTGGATGCTCCCACGTGCGACCCGAACCCCTGCACGCCGGTCCCGCCCCCGCTCGTCGCCTGCTGCGTCTCCACGTCCATGCGGCACCACGACAGCGAGCCGGAGACGAAGTGCGTGCTCGCTACCGAGCAGCAGTGCATCGACCATGACGGGACGGTCACCGACGCGACGTCCTGTGAGCCCGATCCGTGCAACGAGGCTCCGCCTCCGCCACCGGTCGTCTGCTGCGTGCCCAAGGAGGTGGGGTCACAGTGCGCCGTCATCTCGGAGGAGCTGTGCTCGGCCAAGCACGGCACGGTCAAGACGGCGACGTCCTGCGAGCCCGATCCATGCAAGCCCGCGCCGCCGAAGATCATCGCCTGCTGCGTCCAGAAGCTGGACGAGGACGGCGAAGTCGAATCGAAGTGCGTGCCGGCGACCGCGGCGCAGTGCACCCTCCACCACGGGACGGTCACGTCGGCGACGTCGTGTCAGCCGAATCCCTGCCAGGGCGACGACGACGAGGACGACAACGACCAGGGCGACGAAGATCACCATCCCGGCAAGGGTGGTCCCGGCAAGGGTGATCACGGCAAAGGTCACGCTTACGGTCACCACAAACACGACTGAGCCGCGCCACGACCGATCCGCCACGCCCGCACGCCGGCTACTCTGCGCCGGCGGCGGGCGGTGGCGTTGCGCGGCGACGGCCGAGCGGGAGAAGCGCGACGAGCACACAGGCCCACGCGAAGACGTCGCCGGCGCGCGTGTAGACGGTCTCGCCCGACAGGGCGACGACCGTCGCCGGTAGGACGGCGGCGACGTCGCGCGGCGCCTGGGCGACGACGGCGCCGCGAGGATCCACGACTGCGGTCACGCCGGAGTTGGTGGCGCGCAGGAGGTAGCGCCGCGTCTCTCGACCGATGCGAGCGGCCCGGGCCCCGTGCCCGGGCCGCTTTCGTTCGTGCGCGACGCGACGCCGCTTGCGGGTCGAGCGGCCGTTCGATTATGGAGCCCTCATGCGGATCGTCGACGCGGACGGACACGTCGCGGAGGGCACGGCGCTGACGCTCGAGTGCATGAAGCGGTGGCCGGACAAGGTGACCACGCGCACCGACGGCCGGCCGAGCCTCAAGATCGAGGGACGCCACTACCCCGAGGACAAGGGACCGGGCGCCGGCTGCCCACCCGAGCACGGGCTCAGCGTCGTCGAGGGCATAAACTGGACGTCGGTCGAAGGCGTGCTGAAGGACGCCGACCGCGACCACATCGACGCCATGGTCCTCTATCCGAGCTTCGGCCTCTGCGTGCCGTCGCTCGAGGATCCCGCCTTCGCCGCCGGCATGGCGCGGCTCTACAACGAGTGGATCGCGGACTACTGCCGGCGCGCCGGCGGGCGCCTGTACGGCGTCGGGGTGACACCGATCGAGCACGGAGCGGTCGCGATCGACATCATGCGCGAGGCGAAGAAGCTCGGGCTGGTCGCGACACTGATCCCGCCGGCGCTCAAGACGCGCAACCTGGACCATCCGGACCTGGAGTCCTTCTATCGGGCCGCCGTCGATCTCGACATGCCGCTCGGCGTCCACGGCGCGCCGGGCATCCACCTGCCGAAGATCGGCGTCGACCGCTTCACGAACTACATCCAGGTGCACTGCATCTCCTTCCCGTTCGACCAGATGACCGCCATGACGGCGCTCGTCTCGGGCGGCGTCTTCGACCGTCATCCGAAGCTCCGCGTCGCCTTCCTCGAAGCGGGCGTCGGCTGGGTGCCGTACTTCATCGACCGCATGCACGAGCACTACGAGAAGCGCGGGAGCTGGATCCCGAACGGTTGGCAGCACGAGCCCATCGACTACCTGCGCGCGGGCAACATCTGGGTGTCGTGCGAGCCCGAAGAGCCGATCCTGCCCGGCGTGATCAGCGTCCTCGGCGACGACTTCATCATGTATGCGAGCGACTACCCGCACTGGGACGGCGGCTGGCCGGAGTCGACGAAGCACCTGCGCACGCGCCGCGACATCAGCGAGACGTCGCGCGAGAAGGTCGGCGGACGCAACGCGGCGCTTTTCTATGCGCTCGCCTGAGGCGGCGTGACGCTCCCCGCCGGCCTCGCCGATCTCTCCGACCCCGAGAGCTTCGTCGGCGGCGTCCCGCACGAGACGTTCCGCCGGCTGCGGCGCGAGGCGCCCGTGGTCTTCCATCCGGAGCGGAGCGGCCGCGGCTTCTGGGTGGTCAGCAAGTGGGAGGACATCCGCGCCGTGTCCCTCGACCAGGCGACCTTCTCGTCGTGGGAGGGCGGCATCATGATCCGTGACTACCCCGACGATCTCATGGCCGCGCAGCGCGAGACGCTGACGGCCATGGAGCCGCGGCGCCATCAGAAGCACCGCCGGCTCGTCTCCGGCACCTTCGCGCCCAAGGTGATCCGCGACCTCGAGCCGCGGCTGCGCGCCCTCGTGACCCGCGTGCTCGACGGCGTCGAGGCGCGCGGCGGCTGCGACTTCGTGACCGACGTCGCGGCCGAGCTGCCCGTCGTCGCCATCTGCGAGCTGCTGGGCGTGCCGTACGAGGATCGCGGCAGGATCGTCGCCTGGTCGAATGCGCTCGTCGGCGCGGACGATCCGGAGTACGCCGACGATCCGAGCCAGGCTCCCGTAGCGGCGATGCAGCTCGCGATGTACGCCCACGAGCTGGCGGAGACGCGGCGGCGCGAGCCGAAGGACGACATCGTCTCCGCCCTCCTGCGGGCCGAGGTCGACGGCGAGCGACTCTCCGAGGCCGGCTTCAACGCGTTCGTGCTCGTGCTGTCCGTCGCCGGCAACGAGACGACGCGGAACCTCATCGCGGGCGGCCTGCAGACGCTCTTCGAGCACCCGGCCGAGCGCGCGCGGCTGCAGAAGGATCTCTCGCTCCTGCCGACGGCGATCGAAGAGATGCTGCGCTACGTGCCGCCGGTCCTGCACTTCCGGCGCACCGCGACGCGCGACGTCCGCCTGCGCGGCGCCGACATCAAGGCGGGCGACAAGGTGACCGTCTGGTACGTGTCGGGCAATCGCGACGAGGACGTCTTCCCGGAGCCCGATCGCTTCGACGTCGGTCGCACGTCGAACGACCACCTCTCGTTCGGCTTCGGCTCGCACTACTGCCTCGGCGCCTCGCTGGCGCAGCTCGAAGCGCGCCTGCTGTTCGAGGAGCTGCTGACGCGCCTTCCCGACATCGCGCCCGCGGGCCCGCCCGAGCGCCTACGATCGAATCACATCGGCGGCATCAAGCACCTGCCGGTGCGCTTCACGCCGTCGGCGCGAAGGAGCGTCGCATGACCAAGGACGGGATGCTGGTCGCCGACAGCGACATGCACATCTTCGAGCCGCCGGACCTCTGGCAGCGCTACATCGCGCCCGAGTGGAAGCACGCGGCGCCGGTCGGCCTCACCGAGCTGCGCCGCGACATGCGGGTCAAGGTGAAGTCGCACGTGATCCTGCGCCTCGGCACGCAGCGTCCTTCGCGTCCGGGCGACGTGTGGAAGGCGTCGCACGAGAGCCCGTATACGCAGGCCGAGAGCCGCGGCTGGGATCCCGCCTCGCAGTACGATGCGATGGTCGCGGAAGGGCTCGACGCGGCGGTGATGTTCCCCACACGGGGCCTGTTCGTTCTCGGGCTCGATACCAAGCAGATGATGGGCACCGACGGCCTCGAGCCGGAGCTCGCCGCGGCCATCGCGCGCGCCTACAACGACTGGCTGGCGGATTTCTGCAAGCCGTATCCGGGGAAGTTCTACGGCGCCGGGATGGTCGCGCCCCATGACGTCACGTCCGCGGTCGAGGAGACGCGACGGGTGGTGCGGGAGTACGGCTTCAAGGCGATCTTCCTCTCGCCGGGCGCCGTCGGGCGCCGGCAGTGGCACGATCCGTACTACGACCCGCTGTGGGCCGAGTGCGAGAAGCTGGGCGTGCCGATCTCGTTCCACGGCGGCGGACAGAACTTCCTGAAGCCCGACTTCTCGCTCGAGATCTTCGACCGTCTGATGATGTGGCACACCTTCAGCCAGCCGCTCGGCATCATGGCCGTCGCCGTGAGCCTGTGCGCCGGCGGCGTCTTCGAGCGCTTTCCGAAGCTCCGCGCCGCGCTGCTCGAGGGCAACTGCTCGTGGGCCCCGTGGCTCTTCTATCGGCTCGACGAGCACTACGAGTGGGTGGGGGCGCTCGAAGCGCCCGACCTCACCATGAAGCCGTCGGACTACTTCCGCCGCAACTGCTGGCTCTCGGTCGAGGCCGACGAGGAGACGGTCGGGCAGTACGTCGAGCGCTTCGGCGACGACAACATCGTGTTCTCGACCGACTACCCGCACGCCGACTCGAAGTTTCCGCACGCGGTCGAGGCCTTCGGGACGCTGCCCCTGTCGGCCGCGTCGCGCCGCAAGATCCTGTGGGACAACTGGAGCCGGCTCTACGCGATCGAGGCGCCGCGCCGCTGAGCCCCGCTCAGCGGTAGTAGTGCCAGCTCTCCCCCGGCTCGAGCACCACGATCCGGTCCGGCGCGATCCCCGCCGCCTTCGCCTCGTCGCGGAAGGTCGCGATGGGGTCGCTCGCGTACCACACGAACGGCGATCCGCTGCCCGCGCCGTAGCCGATCGGCACGATACGGCGCGGATCGAGCAGCCGTGCCGCGTCGACGGCCTCGGCCGGTCCCATGGTGCGCTTGAGACCCATCAGGCGCTCGCCCCCGATCGGCAGGAAGGCGACGTCGAGGTGGGGAAACGCGGTCGCGATGTCCGCCATGCCGTCGAAGTAGCGCGTGTCGCCGGCGAAGTACGCGCGCGCGCGATCGGTGGCGAGCACGTACCCGTTCTCGGGCGCGGAGTGGTTGGACGGGACCGCGGTCACGTGGATCGGACCGACCTCGGTCCGATCCCACCAGTCGAGCGGCGTGACCTCCTTGAAGCCGAGGCTGCGGAGCGCGTCGGCGACGGCCGGCGGCCCGATCGCGCGGGGCACCTTCTTCGCGAGCTCGCGCAACACCTCGGGGTCGAAGTGCTCCGTGTGCTTGTGCGTGATGACGACGGCCGAGAGCTCGGGGAGGCCGCCGGGCAGGAGCCCGAGCGGCTCGGTCTGCCGGGTCGTGAAGCCGGAGTTGAACCACGGGTCGATCAGGACCCGCGTCTGCTCCATCTCGATGACGAGCGAGCCGTGCACGATACGCGTGACGCCGAGATCGGCGTCCGACGAATGGTAGGTGGCATTCTTCGGCAGCGGCAGGGCCGTGCACGCGGCCAGGAGGAGGAGCGAGGTCCACGACAGGTTCCGCATCAGACGGCTCCCTGCTGGCGGAGCGCCTCGTAGAGCACGATGGCGACCGCGTTGGCGAGGTTCAGGCTTCGCACGTGCGGGCCGTGGATGGGAATGGTGTAGGTGGCGTCGGGGTACGCGTCGCGGATTTCGGGCGGCAGCCCGCGGCTCTCGCAGCCGAAGACGAGGATGTCGTCGGGTGCGTAGCGGACCGTCGTGTACGACGGTCCCGGGGGGCGCGCCGCGAACAGGAGGAGCCGCCCGCGCGGTCGCCCGGCGAGGAAGGCTTCCCAGCTCGCGTGCCGCGTGAGCTGCACGTACTCCCAGTAGTCGAGGCCGGCGCGGCGGACGTGCTTGTCGTCGACGATGAACCCGAGCGGCTCGACCAGGTGGAGCCGGGTGCCCGTCGCCACGCACAGCCGTCCGATCGAGCCGGTGTTCTGCGGGATCTCCGGGGCGACCAGGACGACATGCACGGCGTCAGGCGAGCGTCACTCGCAGGGAGCCGACGGGAAGGACGAGCGTCCCCTCGGGGCCCGGGACGCAGTGGCGCATGAGCTCGTAGTAGGCGGGGCGCAGGAACCGCGCCTCGTGCCTGGCGTCCTTCACGCGGCAGTAGAGGACGTTGTCCGGACCCACGCGCAGCGTCGCCGGATCGAGCGGCTCGAGCGTCTCGTCGTTCAAGAGGATCTGGAAGCCGCGCGCGGGACCGCCTTCGACCTGCACGACCACCCACGGCGTGTCCTCGATCGTGACGTGCGCCTCGTCCTCGCCGAGGCGCAGGCGCGCGATGCCGTCGGCGTCGATCGTCATGGCCCTGGCGTACAGGCGGCAGATGGCCTTGTTCGGAATGATCTCGTCGTCGCAGTACCAGCGCCCGTCCTTGCCGAAGGTGATCCTGCCCGAGTGGATGGCGGTGAAGCCGGCGCGTGCCACGGTCAGTTCCATTCGGCGGTGTCGAGCACGATCGTGACCGGCCCGTCGTTCACCAGCGCGAGGGCCATGTGGGCCTGGAACCGTCCGGTCTGGACCGGGACCGCGCCGCGCCGGGCCTGCGTGACGAAGTGCTCGTAGAGGCTCTTCGCCCGCTCGGCCGGGGCGGCGCTCTGGAACGAAGGCCGCCGGCCCTTGCGGCAGTCGGCGTGCAGCGTGAACTGCGAGACCACGAGCAGCGCGCCGCCGACCTCGTCCACGGCTTTGTTCATCTGGCCGCGCTCGTCCTCGAAGATGCGCAGCCCGACGATCTTCTGGCACAGGCGATCGGCCTCGGCCTCGGAGTCGGCCGCCGACACGCCCAGCAGCACGCACAGGCCGCGGTCGATCTCGCCGACGACGTCGCCGTCGACCAGCACGCGTGCCTCGCGCACGCGCTGCACCACCGCTCGCACGACCGGCCTTGTAGCACCGCCCCCGACCCTCAGCTACACTCGCGCTCCGCGTTGATCCCCGACAACCTTCACATCGGTCCGATCCCGATCCACGTCTTCGGCATCTGCCTCGCGCTGGCGTTCCTCGCCGCGGGCAAGGTCGCGTCGCTCGAGTTCGAGCGCCGCGGCTGGGATCCGGACGCCGCCTCGCGCGCGCTCGTGTATGCGGCGGTCGGCGGCATCATCGGGTCGCGCCTGTGGGTGATCTTCGAGAGCTTCGGCGACTTCCTCGCCCATCCACTCGAGTACCTGCTCACGGGCAAGGGATTCGTCTTCTACGGCGGGCTCGCCGGCGGCGCGGCGGCGGTCACGTTCCTCTTTCGCCGGACCGGCATCCGCTGGCTCGCGGGCGCCGACGCGGTCGCGCCCGCGATCGTGATGGGGCAGGCGATCGGCCGCATCGGCTGTCAGCTCTCGGGCGACGGCGACTGGGGCATCGAGACGAAGCTCCCGTGGGGCATGGCGTATCCCTACGCGGTCGTCGGCTGGCCCTATCCGCCCGGCGTCCGCGTCCACCCGACGCCCGTCTACGAGACGATTCTCTACCTCGTCATCTTCGCGATCCTGTGGCGGATGCGAAGGCGATCGCCCCCCGAGGGGACGATCTTCGGCTGGTATCTGATCCTGTCGGCGACCGCCCGGTTCTTCGTCGAGTTCCTGCGCATCGAGCCGGTGATCGCCTTCGGGCTCACCTCGGCGCAGCTGACGGCGCTGGTCCTCGTGCCGATCGGCGTCGCCCTCGTGCGGCGACAGCGCACATGGCAAACCGCCGCGGCGTGAGGATCGCCGCCGTCACGGCGGCGATCGGCGTCGGGATCCTCGTCCTGGCGCTCTGGGGTCGGGGGCGATCGCTGGCGATGGCGCCCGACTTTGCACTGCCCGATCTCGCCGGGCAAGCCATTCGCCTCTCGGCATACCGCGGGCAGGTGGTGCTCGTGAACCTGTGGGCGACCTGGTGTCCGCCCTGCCGCGAGGAGATGCCGTCGATGGAGCGTCTCTACCAGCGCTTGAAGGACCGCGGCTTCGTCCTGCTGGCCGTCAGCCAGGACGAGGGCGACGTCGAGGGTGTCAAGAAGTTTGCCAAGGAGATGAAGATCACGTTTCCCGTCCTCGTCGATCCGCAAGGCGATGTGGGTCGGAACTACGGCGTCTGGGGCTACCCGGAGAGCTTCCTCCTCGACCGATCGGGACGGATCGTCGAGCGGGTCATCGGGCCGAGGACCTGGGACACCCCGAAGCAGGTGGCGGCCATCGAGGCCCTCCTGGCGACCGACACCGGCGTCTCCGGAACGCCCGGGCATTAGGCCTCTGCGAGGTGGTTTCGTCTCGGCCGCCGGCCGCGTATAACAGAGCACCAGAGCCCATTATGTTGATGCGCAAGCGACGAACCGGTGTGGGAGTGGCGATCGTCCTGGCGTTCCTCGCCGGTGTCGCCGCGTCGGAATTCCTGGAAGTCCGCAAGGTCGGAGCCGCCTCGAAGGAGTCGTACGAAGGCCTCGAGACGTTCACGAACATCCTCGCGATCATCCAGAAGAACTACGTCGACGAAGTGCCGACCAAGCAGCTGATCGAGGGGGCCATCAACGGCATGCTCACCTCGCTCGATCCGCACAGCGCGTATCTCACGCCCGAGCTCTACAAGGAGCTACAGGTCGAGACGAAGGGCAGCTTCGGCGGGCTCGGCATCGAGATCACGAACAAGAGCGGCATGCTCACGGTCGTGGCGCCGATCGAGGACACGCCCGCCTACCGCGCCGGGATCAAGTCGGGCGACGTCATCCTCAAGATCGACGGCGAGTTCACGAAGGACATGTCGCTGGTCGAGGCCGTGAAGCACATGCGCGGCCCCAAGGACACGAAGGTCCGCCTGACGATCAAGCGCGACAACCCGACGCAGGTCTTCGACGTCACGCTCACGCGCGAGGTCATCAAGATCCAGAGCGTCAAGTACAAGATGCTCGAGAAGGGCTACGCGTACCTCCGCCTGACGCAGTTCCAGGAGCGGACCGACGACGACCTCGAGCACGCCGTCCGCCAGCTCGACAAGGAGTCGGGCGGGTTGCAGGGCGTGGTGCTCGATCTGCGCAACAACCCCGGCGGGCTCCTCACGCAGGCCGTGAAGGTGAGCGACATGTTCCTCGACGCGGGGCTCATCGTCTACACCGACGGCCGCCTCGAGAACCAGAAGCAGAAGTACTTCGCACACAAGCCGAGCACGTGGTCGGACTTCCCGATGGTCGTGCTGGTGAACGGCGGCAGCGCGAGCGCCTCCGAGATCGTCGCAGGCGCCCTGCAGGACCACAAGCGCGCGCTCGTGCTCGGCACGACGACGTTCGGCAAGGGATCGGTGCAGACCATCCTGCCGATGGACGAGAGCTCCGCCCTGCGTCTGACGACGGCGCGCTACTACACGCCGAACGGCCGCTCCATCCAGGCGACCGGCATTGTCCCCGACATCACCATGGACCAGGGCACGAAGGTCGCGAAGGGCGACAACAACTCGTCGTCGGTGACGTCGCTGCGCGAGGCGAACCTGCCGCGTCATCTGGAGCACCCGCAGGGCGTGAAGGTCCCGGCCGACGGCGAGGAGGCCGAGCCGGACGCGTCCGACGCACCGGCGCCCGGCGTGAAGGAAGGCGAGCTCGGGTCCGATCCGCAGCTCGATCGCGCGCTCGAGCTCTTGAAGAGCTGGCAGGTCTTCAAGACCTTCGTCGCGAAGCGCGAAGACTAGGAACGCCGACCCAAGACTGTGTCTTGGGTCGGGGAGGACGGGAGACATGGGGCGTTCGCGGTATGCCGGTCGCGCGTTCCACGAGGCCGCGGTACTCGGTACCGACCCAAGACGCAGTCTTGGGTCGGCCTCCTAGCGTGGGCGTCGGGCTCCGACGCCAGCCGCGCGTTCTCAGCGTCTCGGAGCTCTCTGCGCGCATCGCCGGCGCGCTCGATGCCGAGATCGGCAAGGTCTGGGTCGCGGGCGAGCTGTCGAACTGCCGGCGCGCGGATTCAGGGCACCTCTACTTCAGCCTGAAGGACGAGACCGCCCAGCTCGACGCCGCCATGTTCCGGCGCGAGCTCATGCAGCTCGTCTTCGAGCCCACCAACGGCACCGAGGTGGTCGTGTACGGCCGGGTCGGCGTCTGGCGTGGTCGGTTGCAGATCTACGCGGACCACATGGAGCCGCTCGGCCTGGGGGCGCTGCGCCTCGCGTTCGAGCAGCTGAAGGCGAGGCTCGCGGCCGAGGGCCTGTTCGACCAGGAGCGCAAGCGGTCTTTGCCGCCGACGCCGGGCACGATCGGGCTCGTGACCGCGCTCGCGGGCGCCGCCGTGCACGACATGCTGCGCGTCCTCGGCGATCGCTGGCCGGCGGCGCGCGTCGTCATCCGGCCCGTGCGGGTGCAGGGCCCCGGCGCGGCCGAGGAGATCGCCCGCGGCATCGCCGCCCTCCACGCTCTCCCGGACGTCGAGGTGCTGGTGGTGGGGCGGGGCGGTGGCTCGCTCGAGGACCTGTGGGCGTTCAACGAGGAGGTCGTGGCGCGCGCGATTGCGGCGTCGCGCGTGCCCGTCGTCTCCGCCGTCGGGCACGAGGTCGACTTCACGATCGCCGACTTCGTCGCCGACGTGCGCGCACCGACGCCGACCGCCGCCGCGTCGCTGGTCGTGCCCGACCGCCGCGAGCTCGCGCGCCGCGTCGCGCAATGTCGCGACCGGCTGCGCGGCGGTCTCGAGCGGCGCCTGCACCTCGCGGGCACGCGGCTCGACGGCCTCGGCCGTCGGCTCGGCGATCCGCGGCGGCGGGTGGCCGACGCGACGCTGCGCGTGGACGACCTCGCCACCCGGGCGCGCCAGGCGCTCGTGCGCCGCGTCGCCTGGGATCGCCGCGAGCTCCGTCGCCTCGTCGCCGCGCTCGGCAAGCACGAGCCACGCGCCGTGCTGGCGGCGGCCCGGGCGCGCGTCGGGCACGATCGGGAGCGCCTGCAGCGCACGGTCGAGCGGCAGGTAGGGGCGGCGCGCGGCGCGTTCGAGCGCGAGCAGGCGCGCCTGGCGGCGTTCTCGCCGCTCGCCTGCCTCGAGCGCGGCTACGCCATCGTGCAGCGCGAGGACGCGCAGGGGACGGTCGTCCGGGATGCCACGACCCTCGCCCAGGGCGAGCCCGTCCGCCTGGTGCTTGCACGGGGCCGCGCGCGGGCGCACATCGACTCGACGGAGAGCTGAGACGAGATGGCCAAGGACGCATCCGCCACGCCGCGGTTCGAGGACTCCCTCGCGGAGCTGGAGGCCGTCGTGCGGCGCCTCGAGCAGGGGGAGCTGCCGCTCGAGGACTCGCTGGCGGCGTTCGAGCGCGGCATGGGGCTGGTGAGGGAGCTCTCGAAGCGACTCGAGGACATCGAGAAGCGCGTCGAGGTCCTGCTCGAGCGCGAGGACGGCACGCGCACGTTGCGGCCCCTCGACGACGAGGAGTGACGTGGACCTCGCCCGCTACCTCGACGGGCGCCGCCGACTCGTCGAGCGGGCGCTCGCTCGCGCCTTCCCGGCGACGCGCGCGACGCTCCGCCAGGCGATCCGCTACAGCCTGCTGGCCGGGGGCAAGCGCGTGCGCCCGATCCTCACCCTCGCGGCGGGCGAGGTCGTCGGCGCCGCGCCCCGCACGACCATGCCGTTCGCGTGCGCCCTCGAGCTGATCCACACCTACTCGCTCGTGCACGACGATCTGCCGGCCATGGACGACGACGATCTGCGCCGCGGGCGCCCGACCAGCCATGCCGTGTACGGCGAGGGCACGGCGATCCTGGTCGGCGATGCGCTCCTGACCGAGGCCTTCGGCGTCATGGCGCGCGCGCGTGGCGTGGCGCCGAAACGGACCCTCGCGGCGATCGACGAGGCGGCGCGGGCGGCGGGCGAGCTCGGCATGGTCGGCGGTCAGGCCCTCGATCTCGCCGCCGAAGGCACCTCGCCGACGCTCGCCACCGTGCGCGGCATCCACGCCCGCAAGACCGGGGCCCTCATCCGGGCCGCGGTCCGCGTCGGGGGCATCGTGGGCGGTGCGCCGCCGGCGACGCTCCGCCGTCTCACGCGCTACGGGGAGCAGCTCGGGCTCGCGTTCCAGATCGCCGACGACATCCTGGATGCGCTCGAGGACGGGGACGCCGACGGGCGCACCGACCGCGAGCTGGGCAAGGCGACGTACCCCGGGACGCTCGGCATGGACGGCGCACGCCGCCACGCGCATCGCGCCCGGGACGCGGCCACGGCCGCGCTCGCGCCCTTCGGGCGCCGGGCCGAGCCGCTCGCCGCGCTCGCCGCGTACGTCGTGGAGCGCGCGGACGTCGCGGCCGAGCGCGCCGCGCGTGCGTGAGCGGCGTGCGCCTCGACCGCCTGCTCGTCGACCGGGGGCTCGCGCCCAGCCGCGAGCGGGCGCAGCGGCTCATCATGGCCGGCGACGTGCTCGTCGACGACCGCCCGGTGACCAAGGCCGGCGCGCTCGTCGCCGACGACGCGGTCGTCCGGCTGCGGGTCGCGCCGTCGCCGTACGTGTCGCGCGGCGGGGAGAAGCTGGCGCCTGCGCTCGACGCCTTCGGGATCGACCTCGCCGGTCGCGTCGTCCTCGACGTCGGCGCCTCGACCGGCGGCTTCACCGACGTCTGCCTGCGGCGCGGCGCCCGCCGCGTGATCGCCGTCGACGTCGGTTACGGGCAGCTCGCGTGGACGCTGCAGACACACCAGCAGGTCACGATCCTCGACCGGACGAACGCGCGGAGCCTCGTGCCGGCCATGCTGCCCGAGGTGCCGGACGTGGCGGTGATCGACGTGTCGTTCATCTCACTCGCTCTGGTGCTGCCGGCCGTTGCGGGCGTGCTCGCGCCGGGCGGCGAGGTGGTGGCGCTCGTGAAGCCGCAGTTCGAGGTCGGAAAGGGCGAGGTGGGCAAGGGCGGCGTCGTGCGCGATCCCGCCCAGCGCGCGCAGGCGGTGGCGCGCGTACGGACGGCGGCCGAGGGGCTGGGCTTCGTGGTCCGGGGCGAGGCGGAGTCGGCGCTGGCGGGTCCGAAGGGGAACCGCGAGGTCTTCCTGTGGCTCAGTCGAGCGCGTGCGGATCGGAGCGGATGACGACGTCGTCGTACGAGGCCAGCTGATCGCCGTCCTCGTCGTAGATCCGCGCCAGGAGCATCGCCGACCGCGGCTCGTCGGGATCCCAGTGGGTCGCGTGCTCGATCAGCCGGCGACGCTTCTCCTGCGCCGCCTTGCGGGCTGCCACGGCGCGCTCCCACTGGTTGCGGCCGGGCAGGGGGTCCGGCGCGACGGGCGGAATGCCACCGCCCATGCCGAGGATGTGGTCCCGCAGGAGCGCCGCGTGCCCGTCTTCGGCGTCGGCGATCGCGCGCAGCTGCGCCGCCACCTGCGGATAGCGCGCCAGCTCGGCGTGCTGGCGCAGCACGATCGCCTGCGTCGCCTCGGCTCGATAGTCGTCGATCAGCTCCGAGAGCAGCTCCCGACGCGCCGTTCCCGATCCCAGCAGCCGCGACACGAAACCCATGGGCGCGAGGCACGTACACAGCCGGCCCCCCTCGAGTCAAATGCGCGCGGGGCCGGGGTTCCCTTCACCGGGGATTTCCGTTACGGTCGGCGTTCCATGGCGCGAATCACCGTCGAAGACTGTCTGGAGAGGGTCCCCAATCGCTTCGAGCTCGTCCTGCTCGCCGCCCGCCGGGCGAAGCAGCTGCTGAAGGGGGCCCGGCCGCTCGTCGAGTCCGACAACAAGGACATCGTCACCGCCCTGCGGGAGGTTGCCGAGGACAAGGTCCGGCTCCACTATGACGAGTGAGCCGGAGGCCGATGGCAAAATCGAAGGACCTCTATGGCATCCTCGGCGTCGAACGTAGCGCGAGCGCGGATGACATCCGGAAAGCGTACCGAAAGCTCGCGCGCAAGCACCACCCTGACGTAAACCCCGGCGACAAGAAGGCCGAGGAGCGCTTCAAGGAGATCTCGTTCGCGAACGACGTTCTCTCCGACGCCGCCAAGCGCAAGCTCTACGACGAGTTCGGCGAAGAGGGGCTCCAGTCGGGCTTCGATCCGCAGCGCGCCCGCGAGTACAAGCGGTGGGCGGAGAGCGGCCACGGGTTCTCCTTCGGCCGCGACGGCGAGGCGTTCGACTTCGGCGGCGCGCGCGTGCGCGCCGGCGAGGGTGGCTTCGCCGACATCCTGAACGAGATCTTCGGCTCCGGGGCGCGCGAGGCCTCGCAGCCGCAGGCCGGCGAGGACATCGAGCATCCGGTCGAGATCGGCCTCCTCGACGCCCTGCGCGGGGTCAAGATGCCGGTCACCGTGCGGCGTCCGGTCACCTGTGCGACGTGCCACGGAAGCGGGCGGGTCGGGCGCAAGGCCTGCACGACCTGCGGCGGCACGGGCACCGTCGAGAAGCGCGAGCAGCTCCAGGTGAAGATCCCCCCGGGGGTCGCCGACGGGGCGCGCGTGCGCGTGTCGGGCAAGGGCGGCGGCGGACGCGCGGGCGGCCAGACGGGCGATCTCTACTTCCGCGTCAAGGTGCGCCCGCACCCGCTGATCCAGCGCGACGGCAAGGACCTCACGATCGAGGTGCCGGTCACCGTGAGCGAGGCCATGCTCGGCGCCACCATCACCGTCCCGACGCCGCAGGGCGCGATCAAGCTGAAGGTGCCCGCAGGCAGCCAGGGCGGGCAGCGCCTGCGCGTCCCGGGCCGCGGCGCGCCCGACCCGAAGGGCGGATCGCCGGGCGATCTCTACGTCCGGCTCATGGTCCAGGTGCCGACCAAAGGCGAGCCCGAGCAGCTGCGCGACGCGCTCAGCGCCCTCGATCAGGCGTACGCGGGAGATCCACGCGCCGAGCTGGCGCTCTGAGACGGCCGGATCCGATGGCCGACACGCGCGAGACCACGCCGATCGAGGCCGAGGTCGTCGACGAGATCGCCGACGGCGAGGCGGGCGTTCCCGTCCCCGCGCCGGAGCCCGAGCTCGACGCCGAAGCGAAGAGCGTCGCCCCCGCGGGCGCGCTCGTCCCGCTCGACAACCTCCAGAAGTACCTCGGCGAGATCCGCCGCATTCCCGTTCTCACGCGCGAGCAGGAGCACGAGCTCGCGGTGCGCTGGAAGGAGAAGGGCGATCGCACCGCGGCGTGGTCGCTCGTCACGGCGAACCTCCGCCTGGTGGTGATGATCGCGCGCGACTACCAGCGCGCCGTCCACAACCTCCTGGACCTCGTCCAGGAGGGGAACGTCGGCCTGCTCGAGGCCGTGAAGCAGTTCGATCCCTACCGCGGCGTGCGCTTCCCGTCGTACGCGGTCTGGTGGATCCGGGCGTACATCATCCGTTACATCATGAACAATTGGCGGATGGTGAAGGTGGGCACCACGCAGGCTCAGCGCAAGCTCTTCTTCAACCTCCAGAAGGAGCGCGAGCGCCTCGAGCGCGAGGGCTTCTCACCCGAGCCGAAGCTCATCGCCGATCGCCTGGGCGTGAAGGAATCCGAGGTGGTGGAGATGGAGCAGCGCCTGTCGGCGCGCGACCTCTCGGTCAACGCGCCCATCGGGGACGACGACGGCGACACGACCTTCCTCGACCTGCTGGCCGGCCCGCAGCAAACCGCGGAGACGGTCGCCGACGAGGAGTATCACCAGCTGATCCGCGAGAAGGCGGCCGAGTTCAAGAAGACGCTCTCGGGCAAGGACCTCGTCATCTACGAGCGCCGCCTCGAGGCGCTCATGCGTGACGACGATCCCGCGACGCTGCAGGAGATCGGCGACGAGTACGGCATCACGCGTGAGCGCGTTCGGCAGATCGAGTCGCGTCTGAAGAAGCGGTTGGGTGCCTATCTGCGCGAGCAGATCCCGGACATCAGGGACGTCGAGTTCGGGGCCTGAGCGTGCGCGTCAGTCACCCGGCAGGCGGTGACACCAGCGGAAGAACGGCTTCTTGCGGCGCACCTTGCAGTGGCCCGTGCTCGGCTTGCAGATCGACGTGTGGCAGTCGTCGGGCGGGTCGCACACGACCGGGTCGCCGCTCGTGCAGGTGCCGGCCTCGCAGGTGTCGCCGCGGGTGCACTTGTTGCCGTCCCGGCAGGGCGTGCCGTCGGCCTTCGCATCGCCCTGGACGCAGCGGCCGCTGCCCGGATCGCAGACGACCTCACGACACGTGTCTTCGCCGCCCGAGCACACCTTGGGCGCGCCGCCGACGCAGGCGCCGGCCTGACACGTATCGCCCCGCGTGCAGAGGTTGCCGTCGTTGCACGACGTCCCGTCCGGCTTGGCGGGGTTCACGCACTGTCCGGTTCCCGGATCGCAGACGCCCGCCTTGTGACAGGCGTCGGTCGCCGGACACTTGAGGGTCGGTCCCGCCACGCACATGCCGCTGCGACAGACGTCGTTCTGCGTGCAGGCGTTGCCGTCGTCGCACGGCGAGCCGTTGGGCTTCTTCACGACCGTGCACTGGCCGGTGGCCGGATTGCACGTGCCGGCGTGGCACGCGTCGCTGCCGCCGCAGGTGATCGGGGCACCTGCGACGCAGGCGCCGGCCTGGCAGGTGTCGGCCTGCGTGCAGGCGTTGCCATCGCTGCACGCGGTGCCGTCGGGCTTCGGCGGGGCCGTGCAGGCACCCGTCTGGGGATCGCAGACGCCGTCGGCGCGGCATGCGTCGCCGGCCGGGCAGGTGACCGGCGCTCCGCCGACGCAGCTGCCGGCGCGACACGCGTCGTTCTGGGTGCACGCGTTGCCGTCGGTGCAGGCGGCGCCGTCCGCCTTCGCCGGGTTCGAGCACGCGCCGGTCGAGGGATCGCACACGCCGGCGTCGTGGCAGGAGTCGCCGGCCGTACAGACGACGGGCGCGCCCGGGACGCAGCTTCCGGCCTGACACGCGTCGCTCTGCGTGCAGGCGTTGCCGTCGCTGCACGCGGTACCGTCCGGCTTGGGCGCGTTGACGCAGGCGCCGGTCTGCGGGTCACACACGCCCGCCTCGTGGCAGGCGTCGCCCTCGGAGCAGGTGACGGGTGCGCCGGCGGCGCACCTTCCGGCCTGGCAGCTGTCGTTCTGGGTGCAGGCGTTCCCGTCGCTGCACGCGGCGCCGTCGGGCTTCGTCACGCTCGAGCAGGCGCCGGTGTCGGGGTTGCAGACGCCCGCCTCGTGGCAGGCGTCGGCGGCGGCGCACACGACGGGCGTCCCCGCCGTGCAGGCTCCGCCGTGGCAGGCGTCGTCCAGCGTGCAGGCGTTGCCGTCGTTGCACGGCGTGCCGTCGGGTTTGGGGGCGGTCATGCACATGCCGGTGTGCGGGTCGCAGAACCCCGCCTCCTGGCAGGCGTCGCCGCCGCCGCACACGACCGGCGTGTGCTGGCAGCCGTTCACGTCGCAGGTGTCGATCGTGCACGGGTTGCCGTCGTCGCACGAGCTGTTGCCGAAGCGCAGCATCGTCGCCGTTGCGAGGTCGGCCGAGACGCAGTCCGCTCCCGTCGTCATGCCGTCGGTCGCAGTCACGACGATCTCGATCGGTCCGGGCGAGAGCGAGGACAGATCGACGCTGCAGGGCAGGCTGCCCTGCCACGCGACCTCGAGCGCGGCCGTCGGCAGCTCGGGCGTGAGCCCCGCGGCGTCGACGGGCCCGGCGATGGCGCCCGAGGCGCAGAGATCGGGGTCGTCGAAGCTGTTGCCGCCGAAAGCGTCGTACAGCGGCACGACGTGGTCGACGCCGTCGGCCGTGACGACCGCGTAGGCCCACGCCATCAGCGTGCGCGCCTCGACCGGGAATCCGGTGCTCTTGCGGATCCCGACCATGTTCGCGCCGGGATGCAGGAGCGAGAGCGCGCGGGCCAGCGGGACTTCGAAGTTCGAGATGAGCGGCGTGCACGTGCAGAGGGGGCCGTCGGCCTCGGGCACGACGCTGGCCGCCGTGGTGTCGTTGATGACGAGCTCGAGCGTGTCCTGCGTCATCGTGCAGGACGTGGCGAGCCAGACGAACCGTACGGATGAGACGCGGGTGCCGTCGTGGATCGCGACCCGTCCCGAGAGCGGCAGGCCGTTCGGGTTGGTCAGGGTGACGTCGGCGTCGAGATGGCCCTGGCCATCGTCGACCACCGCGGCGATGTCGACGCGCACGCTGCACGCGTCGGGCTCGCCGTCGCCGTCGGCATCCTGCTGCAGCGGATCGGCCACCGCGGGACAGTCGTCGCACAGGTCGCCGACGCCGTCGCCGTCCTGGTCGGCCTGGTCCGGGTTGGCGATGCCGGGGCAGTTGTCGTTGCCGTCGCAGACGCTGTCGGCGTCGGCGTCGACGCTGTTCGGGCACGTGTCGCAGGCGTCGCCCACGCCGTCGCCGTCGGTGTCGGTCTGCTGCGGGTTCGGGAAGGCGGGACAGTTGTCACAGGCGTCGCCCATGCCGTCGCCGTCGGTGTCGGCCTGCGTCGGGTCGGCCGCGAACGGACAGTCGTCGTTCTGGTTGCAGATGCCGTCGCCGTCGTCGTCGAACGCGCCGGGGCCCACGCACCAGTCGCATGCGTCGCCGACGCCGTCGCCGTCGAGGTCGGTCTGCGTCGGGTTGTAGGTGTCGACGCAGTTGTCGCCGTCGTCGCAGATGCCGTCGCCGTCGGTGTCGGGGGTCCCGAGACACGGGTCGCAGGCGTCGCCGAGGGTGTCGTTGTCGCTGTCGAGCTGATCGGCGTTGGCGACGCTCGGGCAGTTGTCGCAGGCGTCGCCCACGCCGTCGCCGTCCTGGTCGAACTGGTCGGCGTTCGCGGTCAAGGGGCAGTTGTCGCAGCCGACGCCGAAGCCGCCGACGCGGCCGTCCTGATCCGGGTCGGGGCCGCCGATCATGCCGACGTACACGAAGTCGCCGGGCATGTCGCAGGTCGAGCGCGGGGCGCAGGCGAGGTGCGTGTTCCACGGAAAGCCGTCGTACAGGCACGCGCTCGAGGACGCGGCGCCGTCGGTCGCCCCGACGCGCACCCAGGCGATCGACATGGAGTCGTTGCCCGGGCGGACGCGGATGCGGGCGCTGTTGCAGGTGCTGTCGTGCAGGAGGGCGAGCGTGGTGGGATCGGTGAGGGTCACCACGAGCGGCGTCGTGTTGCAGGTGCAGCCGTTGGTCGACGGGACCGACGCGACCAGGGACTCGTTCAGGTAGAGGTCGACCGTGTGGGCGCCGGGCGCCGTGCAGTCCGAGTGGCCCACCTCGAAGGTCACGGCCGTGGGGGTCGCGTGCGCGCGCGGCGCAGCGACGATTCCGATCACCCCTACCAGAATGCTGACGACGGCGTGGCGTGCCAGTCGCATGGCGAGAACCTCCCCGGCTCGCTCACGAGCCTGGGACTACTGGAACAAGAACCGGACCAATTGCAGCGGCGCGATTTCCCTGGACAAGAGCGGACAAGAGCGTCGCGCCGGCGTCGCTCGCGAGCGGAAATGCAACGCTCGGTGGCGCGAGCGCTCCAGCCGACGGCGCGGCGGTGCTCGCAGCGAACGACCTGCGCTCCGCCTTGATTTTCCGGGCCCCGCCCAGCAGACTCCCCCGTCTGGCACGCCTGTGCCGTCGCCGCGTTCGCGGCCGGCAGATCAATCGAGAGGGGTCTCACTCATGATGCACGGAGGTCGAGTCGTCGCCCGGGCGCTCAAGCGCGAGGGCGTGCAGTACGTGTTCACGCTGTGCGGTGGACACGTCATGTCGATCTACGACGGATGTCTCGACGAGGGCATCGGGATCATCGACGTGCGCCACGAGCAGTCGGCCGCGCACGCCGCCGACGGCTGGGCGCGCGTGACCGGGCAGCCGGGCGTCGCGATCGTCACGGCGGGACCGGGGCTCACCGACGCCGTCACGGGTGTCGCGACCGCGTGGCGGGCCAACATCCCCCTCATCTGCATCGGCGGGCAGGCGCCGCGCGCGTTCCAGGACATGGGCGGCCTGCAGGACATGGCCCACGTCGATCTCATGCGGCCGATCACGAAGTGGGCGGTGTCGGTCCCCGCCGCGAACCGGCTGGGCGAGTACGTCGCCACGGCGTTCCGCGTGGCGACCACCAACGTGCCCGGACCCGTCTTCCTCGAGATGCCGCTCGACCTCCTGTTCGACAACGTCGACGACAAGGACGTCGTCGAGTGGCAGCACACCCGCACCCAGGCCGGCGTCGCCCCCGACCCGCACTTCATCGAGGCGGCGTTCGAGTACCTGCGGGGCGCCCAGCGCCCGGCGTGCCTGGTGGGCTCGCAGCTCTTCTGGTCCAAGCGACGCGACGCCTACCCGGAGTTCGTGAAGACGTTCGGCATGCCGGTCTACGTGAACGGCCAGGCGCGCGGCAGCCTCGACCCGGACGATCCGCACTGGTTCCTCCAGACGCGCAAGGACGCGCTCAAGAAGGCCGACGTCGTCCTCATCTTCGGGACGCCGCTCGACTTCCGCATCGGCTACGGCCGCGAGCGCGTCATCAACCCGGCCGCCAAGCTGATCCAGGTCGATCTCGACGGCCGCGAGCTCGGCCGCAACCGGCCCTGCGACGTCGGCATCATCGGCGACACTGGGCTCGTCATGGCGGCCCTCACGCAGCTCGCCAAGGACTCGAAGTTCACGCCCGAGCTGTCGCGCCCGTGGCTGGCGGAGCTGCGCGCGATCGAGAAGAAGAAATGGGAAGGACTCGCGCCGCAGCTGACGTCCGACGAGGCGCCGCTCAACCCGCTGCGCGTGTGCGCCGAGGTCGACACGTTCCTCACCAAGGACACGATCGTCATCGGCGACGGCGGCGACTTCGTCGGCTCGGCGGCCAACGTGCTGCGGCCGCGCGGGTTCGGGCACTGGCTCGACGCCGGCCCGCTCGGGACGCTCGGCGCGGGCCCCGGCTACGCCATGGCCGCGAAGCTCGCCTCGCCCAAGAGCGACGTCATCATCATGTACGGCGACGGGGCCTTCGGCCTCAACATGATGGAGTTCGAAGCCTGCATCCGCCAGAAGATCAACATCGTCGGCATCATCGGGAACGACGCTGCGTGGACGCAGATCCTGCGCGGCCAGGTGCAGATCTACGGCCCGGACCGCACGCCCGCCTGCAAGCTCGCGCCGACCCGCTACGACCTCATGATCGAGGCGATGGGCGGACACGGCGAGTGGGTGGAGCGGCCCGACCAGCTCCGTCCGGCGATCCAGCGCGCGCTCGGCGCGGGCAAACCCGCGGTGGTGAACGTCCGCATCGGGGCCAGCGACTTCCGCAAGGACGCCATCTCGGTGTAGGAGCGGCGGGGGCATGGCCGTCGATCGCAGCGCGGGCATCGTCGTCATCGGCAACGAGATCCTGTCGGGGAAGGTCACCGACACCAACTCGCCGTTCCTCGCGCGCGAGCTGCGCAAGCTCGGCGTCACGCTCCAGCGCATCACCACCATTCCCGACGAGATCGACCTCATCGCCGCGACCGTGAAGGAGTTCTCCGAGCGCTACGAGATCGTCTTCACGTCGGGTGGCGTCGGACCCACGCACGACGACGTGACGATGGAGGGCGTCGCGCGGGCCTTCGGCCGCAAGGTCGTCCGGCACCCCGAGCTGGACAAGCGCCTGCGCGAGTTCCTGGGCGCCAACGCCAACCCGGCGCGCATGCGGATGGCCGACGTGCCCGAGGGCACGGAGCTGGTCCTCGATCAGCGCCTCGGCTTTCCCACCATCAAGTGCGAGAACGTCTACGTCCTGCCGGGCATCCCCGAGATCCTCGAGCAGAAGTTCCTCGCCCTGAAGGAGCGGTTCGTCGCCTCCCCGTACCATCTGCGCGTGGTCTTCACCCGCGACGGCGAGGGCTCGATCGCCGAGCACCTGAATGCCACGCTGGCGAGGTTTCCCGCGCTCCTGCTCGGCTCGTATCCGAAGCTGGGCGACCCTGAATACGCCGTGAAGCTGACGCTGGAATCGAAGGACCAGGCCTACGTCGAGGCGGCCCTGGCCCACCTCCTCTCGCTGCTGCCCAAGGAAACGGTCGTCCGGACCGAGTAGCGTCCGACCGGCCGATGGGCTAGACGGGACCTGGCGTGCAGCCCGATCCCGCGAGGCCGGGACCGCAAGGAGGAATCATGATGGGGTGGAGGATGTTGATGGCCGCTGCCGTGCTCGTCGCGGGTCTGGCCGCTCCGCGTCCCGTGCGCGCCGAGTTCGCCGAGGATGCGGGCTGGGGCGTGCTCACGGTGCTCGCGAACGTCGGCTACATGCCGGCCAAGATCGTGTACTCGGTGGTCGGCGGGCTCACCGGCGGCTTCGCGTACGTCTGCACGGGCGGCGACACCGAGACGGCATCGAACGTCTGGTCACCGGCGATGAGCGGCACCTACGTGCTGACGCCGGCGATGATCCGTGGCGAGGAGTCGATCGCTTTCGCGGGGCCGATGACGCCGGCAGCCGAGGCCGCCGCGGACCCGGTGGCCGACGCGGCGCCTGCGGACGAGGGAGCGCCGGCGAACGCGCACGGCCGGCAAGACGAGCGTCTGCCCTCGAGCTGATCGCGACCAGGTGCGCGCCCGCGGTCCTTCGGCTAGGGTCCGGATCGCGTGCGGGGTGCGCGTGATGCGTTGATCACGGGCTGCGGGGTCCAGTCCCCCGTCGGTTTGGGTGTGTCGAGCTTCTGGGAGGGTCTGCTCGCGGGCCACACCGCCGCCCGCCGCATCGAGCGCTTTCCCGCCGCCGATCTCGCGCCGAACGTCGCCGCGGAGATCTCGTGGGACGACGGCGATCCCGACCGGGCCGGCGCGCTCGCCCTGCGCGCCGCGCACGAAGCCCTCGACGACGCGGCCCTGGGTCGCGGGGTGGCCGCGCCCGAGCGCCTCGGGGTCGCGCTCGGGACGACGCTCGGGGGCATGACCATCCTCGAGGCGTGGGATGCCGCCGTGCGCGCGGGCGGGGGATCCGTCGCGGGCGTCGAGCAGATTCCGTACTACGCGCCGGCGACGCGGCTCGCCCGGCACGTGGGCGCGCGCGGCCCGGTCGCGACGCCGCAGCTCGCGTGCGCGTCGGGCACGCACGCCGTGGCGCTCGCGGCGTCGTGGGTCCGCGCCGGTCGCGCCGACGTCGTGCTCGCCGGCGGGACCGATCTCCTGTGCCGGTTCGTGGTCGCGGGGTTCAACTGCCTGCGCGCCACGTCCGAGGTGGCGCGGCCGTTCGATCGGGACCGCAAGGGCCTCGTCCTCGGCGAGGCGGCGGCGATCGTCGTGGTCGAAGCGCGCCAGCACGCCGAGGCACGCGGCGCCCGCGCGCGCGCCTGCGTCGCCGCCGCCCGCCGCGGCCGGCCGGGCCCCGGCCCGCGAGGCAGCCGCTGCGCCCGCTGCTGCTGCCACGCATCCCGCGGTCCAGGGCCCGCGCCCGGAGCAGGCTGCTGCGATC
>DATJZY010000187.1 GCA_035577985.1 Candidatus Eisenbacteria bacterium | reverse complement strand
CTCCGCTCGCGCGATCGCGACGTCCAGGCGTTTCGCGATGTTTGCGGGCACCGTCTCGTCGGCGCAGCTCGGGCCTTGCGTCGCCGTCTCGATGAGGCAGCGCAACGTGTCGCACGGCGGGAGGGTGGTCGTCGTGGTGGTCGTGGTCGACGTCGTCGGGAGCACGGTGCTCGTGGACGTGGTCGACATCGATGCGCCCGGGCTCCATACCGCGACGCCGACGCGCCCGTCGTTCAGCGCGAACTGGAAGGCCACCTGCCCGGCGGCGTTGAGGCCCGTGTGTCTTCTGCCTCGCGACGTGTCCGGCGCGAACTGGATCCGGGCGTTGGGCGACCCGAGAATGGACTCGCCCACCCGCGCGACCTGGGTCAAGCCGTCCTGGTCGTCGAAGAGGTACAGCCCCTGCGTGCTCGTGCTGTCCGCGAGCGTGGCGCGGAAGACGACCTGGCCGGCGTCGTTGATCGCAGGGGGATCGAAGTCGGTGAAGGTGCCGTCGCCGCCGGGGGCCGTATCGCCTTTACGCGCGATCTCGACGAGCTCGTTGCCGTCCCCGCGAAAGATGCCGTAGTCGTTGGCGGTGCCATGCGAGCTGGCGGATAGCGTTGAACGGAAGGCCGCCTGCCCATTGTCGTTGAACGCGATGACGGCCTCCCCCGAGAAGTCGAAGTCGAGGAGGCGCCCATTGTGGTCGGGCGTGAAGTCGCCGCGATGGACGATCGCCGTCAGGTGATCCGCGTCATGTCCGCGGAATATGCCCATCGTTCCATCGCCCATCACACCTTTGAGCGCGGCCTCGAAGGCAAGGTCGCCGACGTCGTTCAACGCCAGCGAATTGAGCACCACCCCAGTGAGGAGCATGTCGAATGTGCCCCCGCCGGGCGCCGAATCGCCGTCGTGCACCACCTGAACGATGGTCGATCCTTCCGCGCGCATGAACGCGTAGCGCGCGGTGCTGAGGAGAGGAGCGAACGCGACCTGTCCTAGATCGTTGATGACCGGGGGTACGGACGTGACGAGCGCGAACGTTGCGCCGCCGCCGGGCGCGGTCTGATTGACGCGCGCTACCACGGTGTTCGAGCCGCCGCTCGCAAGGAAGATCGCACCGTTCACGAGCGAGGAGAACAGCACCTGGCCCGAGGCGTTCAGCACGGGAGGCGGGTTGAGGATGTTGCTGAGCTCGATGTTGTCGACCATTTGACCCGAGCGCGCGAGCAGGACGAGCTGGTCGGGCGAGACGTCGCCCAGCACGATGCCGCTCCTGTCGTTGGCACCGAGCGTGTTCACGAACGTGGCGGGGATCACCACCTGCCCGGCGTCGTTGAACGGCGGCGCATCGGCGTCGGGGAGCGGGTTGAAATTGCCGTTCAGGTCGGGAGCAGGGTCCCCTTGCCGAACGACGATCGCCAGGCTACCCGGCATCGCGTTGCCGCGAATGGCGGCCGTTCCTCCGGAGCCGGTGGTGAACGACGCGTAGAACGCGACGTCTCCCGAATCGTTGATGACCGGGATCCCGGAGCCGAAGAAGGTGCCGTCGCCGTCGGGGGCCGGGTCGCCGCCCTCCGAGCTGCCGCCGAGCCGCGCGCCGACCACGACGACGTCGAGGGCGGCGTGTGCCCGGGTCGCCGCGCGCAGCGTCGCGATGAAGATCGCCGCGCAGAGCATGCGCATTCTGTCCGACCTGCGAGCCGCCATTGTCCGAGGTGACCGGGCGGATGCCCGGTGCGCGGTTCTGTAGCGCGGTTGGGATTTGTCCTGCAACCATGTCGCGAAAGAAATCCATTGCCCGTGCGTGGCCCCGTGACGTAACGTCCCCCTCGGGAGGCATCCTGATGGTGAGAAGGCATCTGGCGTCGATCGTCCTGCTGCTCGGCACGGCGTCCCTTGGCGCCGCGGCGGTCGACCCGCCGGGGACGACGGGCCCGTGGGCGGTCGGCCATCGCAGCCTCGCCTCCGTCGATGCGAGCCGCGCCAATCGCCCGCTGCCGCTCGAGGTCTGGTACCCCGTTGACGCCGCCGACGCCCACGGGACGCCCGCCTTCTACTCGCTGCTGGGGCCGCTCGGCATCACCTCGGCCCTCGCCTTCCAGGACGTGCCGGCGTCCGCGGCGGGGGTCCGCCCGCTGATCGTCTTCTCGCACGGCTCGGGCGGCATCGCCCTCCAGTCGATCAAGCTGATGGAGCACCTCGCGAGCCACGGCTTCGTGGTCGTCGCTCCCAGCCACACCGGCAACACGCAGGCGGACAGCCTCCTCGGAACGGCGGTCCCCATCTCCCAAGCGCTGCTCGACCGCTCGCCCGACGTCTCGTTCGTCATCGACTACATGCTGGCGCGCGGCGCCGACCTGGCCGATCCGTTCTTCGGCCGGGTCGATGCACACAACATCGGCGTCGCAGGGCATTCGCTCGGGGGCTTCACGGCCGTCGCCATGGCAAGCGGCTACGGGACGATCCCTCCCGACCCGCGCGTGCGCGCCATCATGCCGATCGCTCCCGCCACCAATCCCCTCACCGACGCGGAGATCTCCCGCATCACCATTCCGACGCTTCTCGTGACGGGCACTCTCGATAGTCTCCTCGCGCAGCAGGCGAGGGTCTTCGGCCTCATCGACAGCGGGCCGTTCCGTCACCGGGTGGACGTGATCGGCGCCACGCACACGCACTTCGCCGCGATCTGCGACATCGCCAACGCCCTCATCGCCTTCGGGTTCCCGGAGCCGTCGTGGCCGGCGCTCGGCGCGGCGGCGTTGATCCAGCCGTACCACGACACGTGCATTCCGCCCGCCTTCTCGATCGACGAGGCGACGCGCATCCAGAACCTCTACGCGGCGGCGTTCTTCCGCCGACACCTGCGCGGTGAGGCCGAATACGATTCGTTTCTGACGCGGGCCTACGCCGAGGCGAACGAGCCGTTCACCGCCGTCTTCGATCCTCCCGTCGCGGCGACCTCCGCAAAGGTCGTGCTCGGAAAGCTCCTGGCCCCGTCCGGCGACGACACGCTGCGCGCGGAGGGCCGCTGCGTGCCGTTCCCCGAGACGCCGCCGCTCGATCCGGCGGCCAACGGCATGCGCCTCGTCGTCCAGGACGACGCCGGCGGGACCCCGCTCGACGCGGTCCTTCCCGGCGGCGACTTCGACCAGGTCACCAAGGCCGGGTGGAAGACGCACGTCTACCCGACCGGCATCACGGCGCAGTACGGGAACAGCGGCGCGATCGTCCCGCTCGTCGGTGGGATCCGGAAGCTCAAGTTCGCGGTGAAGAGCGGGCTCGGCGTCGCGAAGCTCAACGTCGTCGGCAAGTCGGGCAGCTACGCGCTCGCGGCCGGGGCCGGCTCGGTGCACGTGACGCTGATCGCCGACTCGTCGCCCGGACCGTGCACGCAGTGCTGCGAGCTGCGCTTCACCGGACCCGAATCGACCTGCACGTTCCGCGACGGCGGGGCGACGCTGCGCTGCAAGTAGCTCAGCTCGCGGTCCAGCGATCGATCCAGGCGTCGAGCAGATCCACCACCTTCGCGCGCTCGGCCGGCGGCTCGTTCAGGAGCTCGTGGTAAAACCCCGGCAGCATCACCAGCTCGTGCTCGCAGCGCAGGCGCGAGGTGAGCGCGGGCGCGCCCGA